>NZ_RAZO01000124.1:0-36590 GCF_004307535.1 Pseudomonas sp. Sample_9 | reverse complement strand
CCACCACCGGACGCACGCCTGACCAGGTCGACAGCACGTCGTCGACGCCCACTTCAGCAGCGGGAAATTGCTGCTGGCAAGCGGCGAGCAGATAGTCGAGCTCTTCGCTGGAAATGCGTGCGCTGTGGTCGAGGTCTTCGCGGTGATCGAGGTCCGTGGTGCCCACCACCGTCGCGCCTTCCCACGGAAACACGAACACCGGGCGCCGATCGCGCGCATGCAGAAAGGTGAACGCCTGCGCCACCGGCAGACGCCAACCCGGCAGCAACAGATGACTGCCGCGCAACGGTCGCAATTGCCGTGGTGCCTCAGTCGGACGCAGCCGTTCGGCCCATGGGCCGGTGGCAACGGCCAACACACCAGAGCGCAATTGCAGCGTCGCCCCGCCCTCGCCATCTTCCACCTGAACCCCGCACACCCGCCCGCCTTCACGCAGCAGTTGCGTGACCCGCACACCATTGAGCACCACCGCGCCATCGGCCCGAGCCTCGCGTAGTACGCGCATCACCAGCCGCGCGTCATCAGTCAGCGCATCGACAAAACAGCTGCCGCCGAGCAAACCTTTTTCCTTCACCCCCGGGGCGAGAAAGCGCAGTTGCTCGGCGTCATGAAAAGCATGGTTGCGCCGCCCCGCCAGCGCGTCATAAACCGAGAGCAAGCCGCCCATGACGCGCGGCCCGGGAAAGCCGCCGCGATAGTGCGGCATCATGAAACTCATCGGCTCGACCAGCCCCGGCGCTTCGTCGAGCAAACGCTGACGCTCGCGCACCGAATCGCGGGTCAGCCGCCACTGGCCCTTGGCGATGTAGCGCAAACCGCCGTGAACCATTTTCGATGATCGGCTGGAGGTGCCCCAGGCAAAATCACGCTGTTCCAGCAGCAGACAGCGCCAGCCTCGTCGCGCGGCTTCGCGGACAATCCCGGCGCCGCTGATGCCGCCGCCGATCACGATCAGGTCCCAGGTTTCATCCGCCAGCGTCGGCAGAATCTGCTCGCGCCACTGCGCGTTCCAGTTCGCCGTCATGGCCGCGACTCTGGCAACAGCGTGCCCGGGTTGAGGCGCCCCTCCGGGTCGAAATTTTCGCTCAGCGCCTGCAACGTCTGCATCGCCAGCGGACCTTTTTCGCGCAGCAGATAGGGTGCGTGATCCTTGCCGACGCCGTGCTGATGGCTGATGGTGCCGTGGTTGTCGACGATGGTTTGGCTGGCCGCGTGTTTGAGCATCCGCCAGCGCGCCAGCGTCGCGGCATAGTCGGC
Source organism: Pseudomonas sp. Sample_9 (assembly GCF_004307535.1). NCBI lineage: Bacteria > Pseudomonadati > Pseudomonadota > Gammaproteobacteria > Pseudomonadales > Pseudomonadaceae > Pseudomonas > Pseudomonas sp. Sample_9. The sequence continues at coordinate 35,333 of NZ_RAZO01000124.1, read as the reverse complement.
TGCCGGGCGAAACACGTAGGTGGTGTAAATGCTCGAGCCCTCACCGTAAACGTGCGAGAGATGAGTGAACACATGCACCCGTTCGCCCTCGGCGGCCAAGGCGTCGCGCAGGCTGTTTTCGATCAGGCTGAGCAAGTGATCGACGTTGCTCCAGTCGGTGGCGGTTTCGAGGGTGTCGACCACGTAGCCGGCGTTCCACAGGTTCTCGCGCAGGTAGGGAAAGCGGAAGCGGTTCTGCGCCCACTTCTTGCCCAGCAGGGTGCCGGTGAACACGCCGCCGAAGGCTTTCAGATGTTGGCGCGCGTGTTTCAGTGACAGTGCGTTTTGCTGGCGATTGCCGGTCACACCGAAGGTCAACAGGCATTTGCCGTCGCCGGCGCCGCGCAGCTTGAGGTACTTTTCCAGCCAGGCAATCTGCTGCGGATGGCCGGCCAGCGCCAATTGCGTTTCGGTTTCCACCGCGTTGGACAGACGCAGCATCGACAGCGGTACGCGCGCCTGCGCCAGTTGCCGGATTGCTTGCAGCGCTTGCGGCCAATCGGGCAGAAACACGCCGTAGAAACGCTCGTCCGCCGGCAACGCGCTGACTCGCACTTTGACTTCGGAAATGATCCCGAAACGGCCTTCGCAACCGAGCACCATTTCACGCAGATCGGGACCTGCCGCCGACGCGGGAAAGGTTGGAATCTGCAGAGGCCCGGCGAACGTTTCCAGGGTGCCGCCGGCGAACAATTGCTCGATCCGACCGTAGCGCAACGACTGCTGGCCACTGGAACGACTGGCGACCCAACCGCCCAGCGTCGACAGCTCCCACGACTGCGGAAAATGCCCCAGCGTGTAGCCGCGCGCACGCAACTGGCTTTCGACTTGCGGCCCGCTGGCGCCGGGGCCGAATGTCGCCAGCAGGCTGTGTTCGTCGAGGTCGGTCAGGCGATTCATTCGCGCCAGCGACACCGTCAGCACTGGGCGCGCGGAGTTTGGCGGATTGATGTGCCCGGCCACCGACGTGCCGCCGCCATAGGGAATCAAGCACAGATCCTGATCATGGGCGAGCGCGAGCAATTGGCGGATCTGCTCGGCGGTTTCGGGAAACGCCACGGCATCGGGATAAGTACCCAGCGCACCTTCGCGCAACGCCAGCCAGTCCGGCAGGCTCTGGCCGCGCGCGTGCAGCAGGCGATCGTGAGTATCGACGCTGTACAAGCGATGAGGCACCAAGCGCGAGGTCGGCACTTGCGCCAACGCCGCTGCCAGAGTCGCATCGGGCAATGCCCGGCCGGCGCCCAGGCGTTCGTGGAGAAATGTCGCGCCCTGGGCCGGCAGTTCGACCACCGTGCCTGCCTCTCCCCAACCGTTCCAGCGTCGCATGCGTGTGTCCTTTTTCTGCCGTTGGATCAAGCTTGCATACTAGTCAGCGCTGGAGATCTGTCACGGTCGCATCCGGCCAGATCCTGTAGCGAATGGCGCCAAACGTCCGGGCATTTACTTTCGCCGGGCAATCCACTTACCTTGCGCCATTCATTCGCTCACGCGCCGTCGATCAAAGGACCGCGACCATGCCATCGCTCGGCTTCACTTCCGTTCCGCCGCTGCTCAAATACCTGCGCCATGCCGAACAGTTGGGCATGGCCATCGAGCCTGCGTTGGCGGCGGCCGGGTTGCAGGCGCAGCAGTTGAGCGACAACACCTTGCGCCTGCCGGGTGAGGTTCACGAGCGCTTGCTGGATTATTTCTGCGAGCACTCGGGCGATGGATTGTTCGGGCTGCATGCGGCGAATTTCGTCCTGCCCAATTCTTGGAGCGTGCTCGGTTACATCACCATGAACTGCGCGACGTTGGGCGATGCGATGAGCCGGATCATGCCGTTCGAAAAACTGGTCGGCGACATGGGCGTCAGCCGCGCCGAGGTGCAGGGCGAGCACGTGCATCTGATCTGGACCTGCCGTTACCAGCGGCCACGGATTCGTCGGCATCTGGTGGAAAACGTGCTCGGTTCGTGGCTGCATTACGCGCGCTGGATCGCCGACACGCAGCTGTCGCCGGCCTGCGTATGGCTGGAGCATGCGCGGCCGGATGAGGTGACGCTGGCCGAGTACGAAGCGTTTTTTGGTTGCCCGGTGCTGTTCGATCAGGCGTATTCGGCGCTGGTGGTGCCGCTGGATTATTTGCAGTTGCCGCTGCGACAGGCCGATGCGCAGTTGCTGCGAACCCTGGAAGAACACGCGATGGGTTTGCTGGCGACGCTGGAAGATGCGTCGCTGGCGCAGCAGGTGAAAAACATCCTGCGCGGTTTGCTCAAGGAGGGCTTGCCGCGCAAGGAGCAAGTGGCGGAGCAGCTCAGCGTTTCGGTGCGCACGTTGCAGCGGCAATTGCAGCAGGTCGGGACGTCATATCAGCAGATTCTCGATGAGCTGCGTCAGGAGTTGGCGGAGCACTATTTGCTCAACAGCACGTTGCCGATTCAGGACATTGCGCAGTATCTGGGCTTTACCGAACCGCGCTCGTTTCATCGCACCTTCAAGAGCTGGCGCGGGATGCCGCCGGGGGAGTTTCGGCTGCGGAATCGGCGGTGATGCTGAAGGCCTCTTCGCGAGCAGGCTCGCTCCCACAGTAGTTCTCGGTTGTCTGCATTTCGGAGTTCACCGCAGATCCCCTGTGGGAGCGAGCCTGCTCGCGAAGGCGTCATTCGCCACACCGATTAAACACGTCTTGGCACAACTGTTTAAAGCGACACGGCATTCCGCGAAACCACCCACAATTCCTTGCGCCGCTGCCTACGCCTGCGCCAGAATCCGCCGGCTTGTGCGCCCCAGACCTCATCGCTACTGTGATTGCGTCACTGCCCATCAGTGATCGGGTTTAGTAGCCCGTAGTATTTGGGGTGCATCGTTCATCAGACAGTCAGGTCTCGCCTGAGCTTTATGGTGGCTGTGCGCAGGGCGCCCTCGGGCGCGCCGGTTTCCCAGATCCCCGGTCTACTAACCTGCGCACAGCTGCCTCCACTTTCTTTAGTAGGGAAGCGGTGGCCAGCCAAAATGAGGATCTGGATATGTTCAAAGTAACCCCAAACCCGCCACCCACCGACCCGGCATCCCCCTACGAATCCGCCGACTCGAAGAAATTCCACGAAGCCGCCGACCGCGCCCTCGACCATTACCTCGGCCCATCCAGCGCCGAATTCATGGCCCCGCCCTACAAGTCCAACACGCTGTACATGGCCAATCCTGAGGCCGACAACGAATCGCTGTTGGCCGATGCCTGCGAAACTTTGGGTTCGGCGACGGTGATGCTCAACGATCAGGCGGGGCTGGTGAACGGCTCGCAGCGCAAGACGTTGCAGGGCATTGCGCAGATTGTGATGGTCGCGGAGATGGCGGTGAATCGGGTGCTGGATCGGTTGGTGCCGACTGATTGAGGACTTTTGCGGGATTTGGTGTGGGCTGGTTTTTGTGGGGTGTCAGGGGGTTGCCCTCACCCCAGCCCTCTCCCGGGGGGAGAGGGGGCCGACCCAGTTGTCTTGCGTTGTCCGTCGACCTGAAAGACCGAGTCGATTATGGGTTCGGCAAAAAGACTCAGATCGACCGAGGGCTAAAATGCGTCCAGCCCAATTATGGATTCAACACAGCACATTCAGGTCGGCGTAACTCCCGAGCATCCCGCAATCGGTCCCCTCTCCCCCCGGGAGAGGGCTAGGGTGAGGGGCTTTTGATCTCAGGCATGCAGATCAAAGACTGATCGCATTGGTAAACACCAACCGATTGCCAAACGGATCGGCAATGGTCATGTCCTGACTGCCCCACGGCATCGCCTGAATCTGCGGATGGGAAAACTTATAGTCCTTGGCCATCAGCTGCTGCTGAAACGCCTCCAGCTCATCGGTCTCGATACGCAGCGCCGAACCCGGGCAGGCATCGCCGTGATGCTCGGACAGATGCAGCACACACTCGCCCCGTGACACCTGCAGATACAGCGGAAAATTCGCTTCGAAGCGGTGCTGCCAGTCGATCTTGAAACCGAGAAAATCGACGTAGAACTCGACAGCCTTGGCCTCATCGAAGATCCGCAGGACCGGGGTGGTTTTGCCGAAGCTCATGGGGTGCTCCCTGACTGATTGTCCCCACAGTGTAGACGGGGAGGATGTCAGCAAATCGGCTTATGGATGGCATTCTTTAATCGCAATGTGCCATCACCACAGAAAATCAAAAGATTGCAGCCGGGTGTACACCTGTAGGAGCTGCCGAAGGCTGCGATCTTTTGGCGTCATCACCATCAATCAAATCCTTCGCGCAAATCACCTTCACGTGCCAGAAACCGACCTGCCCTGCCCCCACTCGCCTGTCCATCGCGATAACTCAACACGCCGTTGACCCAAACCCCGTCAATCCCCTGCGCCGCCCGCTGCGGATCGTTGAAATCGGCCACATCGCGCACGGTCGCCGGATCGAACAACACCAGATCCGCCCAATGTCCTTCACGAATCTCGCCCCTTTCCTGCAAGCCAAAACGCGCCGCCGACAGGCCGGTCATCTTGTGCACGGCGGTGTGCAGCGGAAACAGGCCAACGTCGCGACTGAAATGGCCGAGCACCCGTGGGAAAGCGCCCCACAGGCGCGGATGCGGGAACGGATCTTCGGGCAGTCCGTCAGAGCCGACCATCGACAGCGGATGAGCGAGGATTCTTCTGACGTCGGCCTCATCCATGCCGTAGTACACCGCGCCCGCCGGTTGCAGACGTTTCGCGGTTTCTTCCAGCGACAGTTTCCATTCGCCAGCAATGTCGATCAGGTCGCGCCCGCTGACTTCCGGGTGCGGCGTCGACCAGGTAATAGTGATGCGGTGGGCGTCGGTGACCTGCTTCAAATCCAGGGTCGAGGAACTCGCCGCGTACGGGTAGCAATCGCAGCCGACCGGATGGGTTTTCGCTGCCTCTTCCAGCGCTGCGAGCAATTGCGGACTGCGTCCCCAGTTACCGACGCCAGCGCATTTGAGGTGGGAAATGATCACCGGCGATTTTGCGTGGCGGCCGATCTGAAATGCTTCGTCCATCGCCTCCAGCACCGGGGCGAATTCGCTGCGCAGATGGGTGGTGTACACCGCGCCGAACGCCGTCAGTTCTTCGGTCAGTTGCATGACTTCATCGGTCGAGGCGTTGAAGGCGCTGGCGTAGGCCAGGCCTGTGGATAAACCCAACGCGCCAGCCTCGAGACTGTCGCGCAACTGCTCGCGCATGGCGGTGATTTCGTCGGGGGTCGCGGTGCGCAACAAATCGTCAAGGTGATTGCTGCGCAGCGCCGTGTGGCCAACCAGCGCGGCGACATTCAGCGTGGTATTGGCCGCTTCGACGGCGGCGCGGTAGTCGCTGAAGCGCGGATAGACGAACGCCGCTGCGCTGCCGAGCAGGTTCATCGGATCGGGTGGATCGCCCTTCAAACTCACTGGCGAAGCGCTGATGCCGCAATTGCCGACAATCACCGTGGTCACGCCCTGGCTGAGCTTGGGCAGCATCTCGGGTTGGCGGATGACTACGGTGTCGTCGTGGGTGTGCACGTCGATGAAACCCGGCGCCAGTACCCGGCCGGCGGCGTCGATTTCTTCGCTGGCGCGGGCGTCAGGCAGATCGCCTATGCGCCCGATGCGGCCATTGAGAATCGCCACGTCGGCGCGGTAGCCCGGCGTGTTGCTGCCGTCGATGAGCAGAGCGTTGCGGATCAGGGTGTCGTACTGCATGTCAGTCTCCCAGCGGCAGGTGATCGTCGCCGCCACGGTATTCGTCGAGGGCGAGTTTGATTCGCCGCAGGCGTTCTTGATTGTCTTCAGGCCTGGCCAGCGCCAGCTCGGTGGCGAGCACGTCGATGGCCAGCAGCATGCCGTAGCGCGCCGCCGTCGGTTTGTAGATGAACGAGGTTTCCGCGCCTTGCAGCGGCAGGACGACGTCGGCCAGTTCCGCCAGCGGTGAGTCGCCGCGAGTGATGGCGAGGATGCGCGCGCCATAGTTGCGCGCCAGCTCCACGGTTTCCAAAAGCTCCGGGGTGATGCCGGTCAGCGAGCAGACGATCAGCACTTGCTCGGCGTTCAAACTGGCGGCGGTGACGCGCATCATCACCGCGTCGTGGCACACCGCAATCGGGTAACCGAGGCGCACCAGGCGCACCTGCAATTCATCGCTGCACAGGGTCGAGCAACCGCCCATGCCGAAAGCGTGAATCATCCGCGCCTGGCTGAGCAATTTCACTGCGTCGGCGAAGCGCGATTCATCGAAACCGGCCAGATGCTGGCGCAGCGTGGTTTCGATGTCGCCGACGATCTGCCCATAAAAAGCCGATTGCTCGGGCGTGCTCCCAGGTTCAAGAAAGCGGCTGCCAACGCCGCTGGCCTGGGCCAGTTGCAGGCGCAGATCACGCAGGTCGCGGCAGCCGACCGTGCGGGCAAAGCGCGACAGCGTGGCGGTGCTGACCTCGGCGCGTTGCGCGAGGTCTTCGAGGCTGGCGCTGGCGGCAAACCCGACATCGTCGAGCATCAGCCGCGCAATGCGCCCCTCACCGGCGCTGAAGAAATCCTGGCGGGCGCGGATCTGGTAGAGGATGTCCATGGGCGGCGGGCTCCGGTTACAGCAGGTAGGAAAGGCCGACGGTCAGCGCGAAAGCGACCAGCGAAATCAACGTCTCAAGCACCGTCCAGGTCTTGAACGTCTGCGCGACCGTCATGTTGAAGTATTCCTTGATCAACCAGAAGCCGCCGTCGTTGACGTGGGAAAAGATAACCGAGCCCGCGCCGGTCGCCAGCACCAAAAGCTCAGGATGTGGATAACCCAGACCGATGGCCACCGGCGCGACAACGCCTGATGCGGTGGTCATCGCCACGGTGGCCGAGCCAGTGGCAACGCGCATCAGCGCAGCGAACAACCAGCCCATGATCAGCGGCGACAGATGAAATTCGTGAGCGAGGCCGACGATCTGATCGGTGACGCCGGCATCCACCAGAATCCGGTTCAAGCCGCCACCAGCGCCGACCAGCAAGGTGATGCTGGCGGTGGGCGCGAGGCATTCGTTGGTGAACTTGAGAATCGATTCGCGGTTGAAACCCTGAGCAATGCCCAGCGTCCAGAAGCTCAGCAAAGTCGCCAGCAACAGCGCGATCACCGAATTGCCGATGAACAGCAGAAACTGGTTGAACGCACTGCCGGGGGTGGAAATCAGATTGGCCCAGCCGCCGATCAGCATCAGCACCACCGGCAGCAGAATGGTCGCCATGGTGATGCCGAAACCCGGCAGTTTGTCGCGCGGTTCGCGGTCGAGAAATTGCTTTTCCAGCGGGTTGTCCGCCGGCAATTGGATGCGCGGCACGATAAACTTGGCGTACAGCGGGCCGGCGATGATTGCGGTCGGAATGCCGATCGCGATCGCGTACAGCAAGGTCTGCCCGACCGACGCCTGATAGGCCTGCACCGCGAGCATCGCCGCCGGGTGCGGCGGCACCAGCGCATGCACCACCGAGAGGCCGGCGACCATCGGCAGCCCGACCATCAGAATCGACACGCCAACCCGGCGCGCCACGGTGAAAGCGATTGGCACCAGCAAGACGAAACCGACTTCAAAGAACAGCGGCAAGCCGACCAGAAACGCGATGCAGACCATCGCCCAATGCGCGTTCTTCTCGCCGAATTTCTCGATCAGCGTGCGCGCCATCTGCTCGGCGCCGCCAGACTCGGCCATCATCTTGCCAAGCATCGTGCCCAACGCCACCACCAGCGCAATATGCCCCAGCGTCTTACCGACGCCAGCTTCATATGCGCCGACCACCGCCGACGCCGGCATCCCGGCCACCAGCGCCAGGCCCAGGGAAATCAGGGTGATGACAATGAACGGATTGAGCCGGTAACGGGCGATCAACACGATCAGCGCAATGATGGCGAGGGCGGCATAGACCAGCAGCCAATAGCCGAAGGAAGGCGTCATGCGGTACTCCTCGAAAGGGTCACGTTCGAATGGGTTGTGAAACTCATAAATCATTTCGAGATCGAGATTTCAAACCGCATGAAAATAATTTTCGTGGAGAGATAAGGTGTGTCGCTAATGGATATGCCAAGTCGCGTTTTATGAAAATCACCCCCATCCATTTTCGCCATCGAAATTTCTTATAAACATTCGCGCCGACGATTGCAGCGCACGTTCGGTAACAAACAACTAGCTGAAGTCGAATAAAACGTCCTGAATACCGAGCCAGAACAATCCTTTCAGAACTTTTCCTACAAACCACTTAGTTCAAGTTTTTTCTTCTTACCCTCAGCAGAGAATATTCCTACACCTAAAATTCTTTGGACTAAGTTATGTTCGCCGCCACGACAACTCACAGCACTAACCGGCGAATAGATCATGAGTACAAGAGAACCAGACATACTCAAAAAGACTTGCGAAACGGCAGACACTTGGACTTTGGCTTATGCCAGCAGTCCTGCCCGGCAAATGACGCGGGAACAAATGGAGCGCCAACTGCACAAAGCTGACAAGACAGACGAGACAGATAAAACACGAAACAAGCGCGACCTGACAAAAATCGAGGCAACTTATAACAATCTGTTCAAAGAAAACTGGGGGGAGTTCTGCGCTCATGACGATATCGCTTCGATCGATTCTCCAGTTGCTTATCTGCGCGCGTTGTACTTGTTTGCCAAGCAATTCGACGCGAAAGCTAAACCCGGGCGAAAAATAACAGACCTTCGTCCGGATATCGCCGAGCAAAAGATAGATGCCAGCACTGTTTTTGAATCACTCTCGACATTGAAACTCGTCAACAATGTACTGGGCCGAAAAATAACAAACGATGCAAAAAACGTCAGCCGCAAGCAAGCATTGGAGATAATGTCGAAAAAGACTAAGCCCCTTTATTTCCCCTACCATCACGCTCACCAGCAATGTGTGGTAGCGCTCGCCGCGAAGAATCTGGGACTGGGCATTCTGGATTACAAGTTGCGGTTTGAATGGCCACATTGCCATGTTGCGGATTCCGAAAACCTGAAGACAAAAGAGCTTTGCAAAGCCCAGCTAAAGATGTCGAATCTGAGCAACAGGCAAATCGAAGTCCTCACCGTCAAGCTCGCAGAATATATCGACCGGTCAGATATCCCGACAGGCACAGCAAACACTGTAGTCAACAAATCCGAAATAAACGACGGGCGTTACCCGCTGGACCTGTTCGCTTCTCAGACCCATTGCTCATCATCGGAAATCAAGCAGCTCCTGGACCTTCAAGTTAGCAAATCATACCCGTCACAAAATTCACATCCTGTCGTGGAAGATATAAAGGGTAGCGAACTGAAAAACATTTGTCTGGCACACGAAAATGACAATGCACACTTATTTACCGCCCTTGATCGCCTCCAACGAATAATACGCTTGCATCGATGGAGCAAAATCTCGCTGGGGGATCTCGACACATTGGTCTGCAACGCAATTTCCAGCGATGGCAGTGATGGCAGTGATGGCAGTGATGAATTCATCAGTACGTCCACATTGCGCGCCTTGGGTGTTTATCAATATTTCAAACTACATTACGGGATTGAGGCAGAGGAATTCGCCGCGTTGCTGTATCGGTTACCTACCCACTCGGTCGACGGCCGCACGCCGTTGTCTGATCGTGTTTTGCGTCGCAATTCCCTGACGGCCAATTTGTTCCAACAAGAGGGGGGAGAGATTGAAGCAACTATCGCCTCTCTTGCCGAAGGAATGGATCTCGGGATTTCGTACCATTCGCTCAAGCAGATGGCGCAACTAAGCAAAACATATTCGAAAAACCTGCGTCAAAACTTGCAGACCGCTTCATCGCTTTATCGCCAGGCGCGCATCGCAAAGCTGTTTGGTTTGTCCCCGCTCGAATGCGTCGAGTTGGTCAATGTATTGGGAGGCGAAGCCTTCAAGGAATTGCTGGTATCCGGAAAATTAGGCAATGACAAACCGGACATTCTCCATTTGCTGATGGCACTGGACGGAGTAATGGCATGGTTGCGATCCGCCGGCCTGACTGCCGCGCAACTGTTACGCATGCTCGGGCAGCGCGTTCCTTTTGCGCGTGAAACGCTGCCCACGCATATCGCTGCGATAAGAGCCATGCGCGATGCCAGCGCTGAAGAACCACAAAGGCTTGCCGTGCAGCAAATGCTGCAGGACGTCGCCGGGCTTTCGGCGCAATACATTCCCTGCGTCATGAAAATGGTCAACACCAGCGAACAGGCGCTATGTACGCAAATCAGAGCCGGGGGAATCCTGCTGCTGAAACAATCACTGGCCGCCGCTGAAATCTGCCAGACATTAAACCTGAGCAGCGACGTATTGCTAAAGCTGTTGAATACGCCCCAGCTGCTGAAATCAGGCTGGAACAACGTATTTGCACTGGAAGACTTCTATTGCCTTGAACGCTTTGCCAATTACAGCCGAGGCAACGCGAGAGCAGGCGGAGATCTTCTAGGTTACTTAGACATCGCCTCCACCGATGAAAAAAACAAAGCCAATGAAGCGCTGAAAGACTTTCTTGATATCAAGTATTCGTTGAGCAGCCTAACCCAGCCTTTATCCCGGGAGCGTGTTGAAAACATGCAGCAACTGGATTGGGTCACGCGTCACCTTGAAGTCTGCAAAAGCGCTGGGCTTGCATTGGAAAGCCTGCATGAAACGTTGGCTTTGGATAACGAAAGCTCAATGGACGAATGGAGCACCGTCGCAGCCAAACTTCTCCACGCCGCAAATGTTTAAGGAACTGAACATGAACACCCTGAATATGGAAAAGCAGTTGGAGGAAGGCCTGCGCGATGCTCAGGTAGCCTATTACCTTCATCTGAAAGACGGACCAACGAAAAACACTTCTGCTGAAACGCTTTACGATAACTTCCTGTTGGACCCATTCGTCAGTCACGATGTCTCGACGACGCCGGTAAGCTTCGCGATATCCAGTCTTCAACACTACATCGAACTGATCATGACTCGTCATTCCTCTGATCATTCGCCGACCGAGGAGCAGCGTTCCTCGTGGCACAATATTTTGAGCCACTACTCCACTTGGGCAGCCCACCAGCAACTGATGTATTTCCCGTCGCTCTATCTCGACCCTGCATTGCGGATCGATAAAAGCGAAAATTTCTGCCAATTGGAAAACGACTTGACGCAGGGTCGGCTCGACGCTGCGACCGCGCATAAAGCGATACTGGGTTACCTCACGCGCTTTGAGGAAGTGGCGAACCTGAAAATCCTCAATGGTTATATTGATGGCGATGATGTCACTAACGGTGTTTGTTATCTGCTGGCCAAATCACGCACAGCTGATCGCTACTATTGGCGCTCGCTCGATATGTCGCAGCGACCTGAGAAGCTGATCGGCGAAGGGAAGAAAAAGCGCCAGCGTCCTGAACCTCAGGCCTGGAGCCAATGGAAAAAAGCCGATGTACCGATTTCACAGAACGCCATCGAACATACCATTCGGCCCGTCTGGTTCAACAATCGGTTATTCATATTCTGGGCAGAAAGTTACCGTCAGCACCCCGGCCAGCTTGCAGATCAAAGTGCAACGGGCAAGAGCAACCCGCAGCTGAAACTCAATTATGCATGGCGCAAAATCGACGGGAACTGGAGCCTGCCGGCAACCTGCCTTGAACGTTTTTTTGAGAGCATCTGGAACGCCCTAACACCAGAGCGATTCAATCAATACGTCGAAATCTACGCTTATGAGCTGAACGATAAGATCGCCATAGGAATTGCGTTGGGTGCGGAAAGCCTGACTGGCGATATCGATAAGAATTTTTCGGTTTCGATAACCGCTGGAACTACCGCAGAAAATGATGCAAAGGAGAACGGTGCAAAGGAGGATTATGTAAAGAAGCAATTGAAGCTTACGATCGACTTCCTTTCACTCCGAGAAGTCTTGATGGCGAAAAACCACAAGATCACTGACTGGAAGATTGCCACTAAAGAGTCGTCGCAGACTTTGCAGTACAAGCCCGACGACAGCAAAACGTCTCCAGACGCTGATGACCAGATCAGCCTCAATACCGGTTTCGCCTCCGAGATGATCCGGCGCGCGGAGAACAGTCTGGACGAACTGTTCAACCTCGACTCACCGAAATCCGAGTTTTCCGCGCCGAGCTCATCCCCCACGCAGGCGCTGGATTTTCATGGCGCTTACGGCCAGTACTTCACAGAACTGTTTTTATACGTGCCATGGGTGGTCGCGACCCGATTGAATACCGAGCACCGTTACGAAGAGGCGATGACCTGGGTCAATTATCTCTTCGACCCTTGGGGGCAGGACAAGGCTAGCCAGCCACAGCACTGGAAGTCAGAACCCCTGAGTCCTGTCGAAGAGCCCTCCTATGCGCAGAACAATCCGTATGACCCGCATCAGATCGCGCTCAGCCATCGCGTGCATTTTCGCAAGGCCGTGTTTTTTCTTTATGTCGACATACTGCTCAATCGCGCTGACGAGGCTTATCGCCGCCTGACAACCGAGAGCCTTGACCAGGCGAAGTCACTCTATCTGCAAGCGCAACATCTGCTCGGTGCTCGGCCAGTGATCAACCGGCGTAACGCCCTCTGGCAGAGCATCACACTGGGCGAACTGGTAACCGATCAGCCTGAACAGGATCTTGGCGTGAACGACAAGATCTCGCCGAAACCCAGATTGCATATTCCCTTCCACCCGCAATTGCTCAAGCGCTGGGATCAGGTGGAAAGTCGCCTGTACAACTTGAGGCATGGTCTGGACATCGCCGGTAAACGCAAACCCGTTCGCGTGTACGAATCGCCTCAAGAGCCGCGCGCGCTGTTGCAGGCCGGCAACGTCGGTGGCGAGAGCGGTACGCGATCGTCTTTTGCCTCGACGCAGATCCCGCATTATCGCTTCAGTGTGATGCATGGGCAGGCGCTGAGCGCCGTTGATAGCCTGATCCAGTTCGGCATTACGCTGCTGTCGCTGATAGAGCGTCAGGAACAATCGCAACTCCAGGAGGTGCAGCAGCAGCAAGCCTGGGCACTGGCGTCGCTGACGGTTGACTTGCAGACGCAGGCATTGCGCGCCGAGCAGCAGAATCACAAAGCGCTGCTGGTGGGCAAAACAATCGTGCAGCAGCGGTTTGAACATTTTGAAAGCTTGCTCAAACAGGACCTCAGTGTCGAGGAGGCCAGCGCCAGTCAGTTGTACTTGCGCAGCGGTGTGGCCGAACAGCTGGCGTTAGCCTCCCAGGTCGGTGCCGGCGCGTTGATGCTGGCGCCAAACACCTTCGGCCTCGCCAATGGCGGCATGCGCTGGGAAGGCGCGCTGCATGCCTTGACCGCACTCGCCCAAGGCGGAGCGGCCGCTGACCGAACCGCAGCCAGCCATCTGGATCGTACGGCGCAGTTCAGTAGACGACGTGAGGAATGGACGCTTGCGCGCGACCAGGCCGCACTGGAGTTGACCCAGATTGCCTCCCAGTTGACATCGATGGAAGAACAACAGAAAGCCGCAGAGTTATTGATTCGCCAGGCCCAGACAACATTGTCCCAAGCCAGGAGCAACCACGAGTTCCTCAGCAGGCGCTTCACCCAGGCGCAGTTGTATCAGTGGCTTGGTACGCAGCTTGCTCCTCTTTACAGCCAGGCCTACGACATGACACTGGCGCTGTGCCAGGACGCGCAGGCCGCGTGGCAATACGAGATTGCAGATTTCAACACAACGTTCCTGCCGCAAGGCACCTGGCAAAACAATCAGCGTGGGCTTGGAGCCGGAGAGCACCTGAAGCTGGCTTTGATGAAAATGCAGGCTGAATACTTGCGGCGCAATCACCGGGAACTGGAGATTCGCAAAACCGTGTCGTTGCATCAGCTCAAAACCGGGAAAAAAGAAGACTGGAACAGCGTCCTGAATACTTTCAAATCCACGGGCAAGTGCGATTTCGAACTCACAAAAGAGCTGTTCGAACAGGATTACAGGAATCACTATCTGCGCCGGATCAAAACCATCAGCGTTTCCTTCCCGGCAGTTCTCGCTCCGTACGAGAACGTCCGGGCGACCCTGATGCAACTCTCCAGCGAAGTCCAACTGACCTCAGCAACAGACTCCATCCTGAGAAACCAACGGGTCAACGAAATCATTGCGCTGTCGACCGGTGTTGACGATAACGGCCTGTTCACTCTCAATTTCAACGATGAGCGCTACCTGCCCTTCGAATTCACTGGCGCCATTTCCAGTTGGCGGCTGTGCCTGTCCGATAAGGATGGGCAAACGACTTTCATCGACTCGCTGACTGACGTGCTCATACACATCAACTACACGGCCAGGTCGGCAGGAGGCCAGCAGTGAGCCGCCCGGAGCCCTTGTCCATCAATATTCCCGCGTTGCCCAAGGGCGGTGGCGCCATTCAAAGCGTGGGTAAAGGCTGGGGGCCTGTCGGACCGACCGGCGCTTCCAGTTTCCTGCTGGGGTTGCCGATTTCGACGGGGCGCGGGTTTGACCCGTCCCTGACCCTGGGCTACTCGAGTTCGGCAGGCAACGGTGTGTTCGGCATCGGTTGGAGCCTGCCGACACCGGCGGTGACGCGCGTGACCGCCAAAGGCGTGCCGACCTACACCAGCAAGGACGAAATCGCCGGCCCCGACGGCGTCGAGTGGTATCCGGCAGAATCGAGCAAACAAGATCGGTACAACGACCTCGATCTAAAAAAAAGCTATGCGGTTACGCGCTATCTGGCTCGCGTGGAAAGCGCTTTCGACCGGATTGAACATTGGTCTGCCGACGATGACCGCGCCGGCTTCTGGCTGGTTCATGGTGCCGACGGAACCCATCACCTGTTCGGCCGCCAGGACATCGCACGACGGGCCGACCCTGCGGATCCACTGCGGGTCGGTGAATGGCTGTTGCAGGAAAGCGTCAACGCTTCAGGCGAGCACATTTTCTATGACTATCAGACCGACATTGAAGATGGAAAAACAACGGCACAGCGTTATCTGAGCCGTGTCTGCTATGGCAACGAGAAATCCCAGCAACACCTGTATCTGTGGCGTCCCAAGCGTCTGGAGGCCGTGCGCTGGCATTTTGAACTGATACTGGACTACGGAGGACGCGATACCGGGTATTCGCAAAAACCCGATTATGCCTCTGGCAATGCGGTCAATCGCGACGATCACGTTCTTGATTACGCGTACGGCTTTGAGTTGCGCACGAAGCGCTTGTGCCGGCAGATTCTGATGTTCCATTGGTTCCCCAACGAACTGGGTGAGGATCCGCAGTTGGTCCGGCGCTTGCTGCTCGACTACCGGCAGACCGAGGCGGGTTACCATTTGCTCTCGGCAGCTCATCAGCAGGCATTCGCTGACGGGCCGGCGCCCGAAAGTCATCCGCCTGTGGAGTTCACTTACAGCGAATTTGCACTGCGACCATCGCCCTCTGCCTGGGAGCCTTTCAGCCAGATGCCCAAAGTGGCCAGCCACCAGATGGAGTGGGTCGATCTGTATGGCGAAGGCCTGCCAGGGTTGCTCTACCAGCAGCATGATCATTGGCGCTACCGTGAGCCGCTGCGCGGCAAACCGAATAGCGAACAAGTCGTTTACGGCGAAGGGCAGCTTCTGCCCGCCATGCCTGTGTTGAACGGAACATCCCGGCAATCGCTGTCCGACCTGACCGGTGACGGACGCCTGGACTGGGTCATTGCGCAACCGGCCATGAGCGGTTTTTTCTCCATGGCGCCGAATCGCTCGTGGACCGGTTTCAGCGCTTTCGATTCGTTTCCTCTGGACTTCTTCAACGACAAGGCACATCAAGCCGATCTGATGGGCGCAGGCTTGGCCGATCTGGCAGTGATCGGGCCACGCAGCATCCGGCTGTACGCCAACCAGCGCAGTGACGGGTTCGGCGCTGCCCATGAAGTCGCCCGCTCCGCTGACGAAGATAACCTTCCGGTTTTCAGCCATTCGAAGCAGGAGCTGGTCGCGTTCAGCGATTTGCTTGGCAGCGGCCAGCAGCATCTGGTACGCATCCGTCACAATGAAATCAAAGTGTGGCCAAACCTGGGCCGCGGACGTTTTGGCAAGGGTCGGGTTTTGCGTTGGCCGGGGCGTGCGCGGGAATCCTTCGACGCCTCGCGCATCCGTCTTGCGGATCTGGACGGTTCGGGCGCGGCAGATCTGATTTACCTGACAGCCGAACACGCGCTGATCTTCAGCAATCGCGCCGGCCACGGCTTCGATTCAGCAGTGACACTGGCCTGGCCCGAGAATTGGCGCTTCGATGATCTGTGCCGTGTCGATCTGGTGGACACCCGTGGTCTGGGCTGCTCCAGCCTGGTGATCCATGCGCCTGGCCATTCTCCACATCACTGGCGCTATGACTTCGTCCAGCACAAGCCCTACCTTCTGACCACTTCGAACAACAACATGGGACAGTCCACGAGCATCGCTTACCGCAGTTCCGCGCAGGAATGGCTGGACGAAAAAACCGAGCGCATGAAAGGGAACAAGGTCGACCTGACCTGCCACTTGCCCTTTGCCTTGCATCTGGTCAGGAGCCAGACGCAACGGGATGAAATCACTGAAAACCAGCTGACTCAACGTTTCAGCTACCGCCAGGGCTACTACGACAGCAAGGAGCGGCAACTGCGCGGATTCGGACTGCTGATCGAAAACAGCAGCGAAGCCTTGTCCGGCGCCGATCTCATGCCGCCAGGCAGGACCCGCCAATGGTTTCATACCGGCCAGCCAGGCGAGCCGTCGCGCCGCGGCTACGACGCGTCCGACAAAGACGCGCAGCGCTTGGGCAAAGTCTATGTGAGTCGGTATGAGGGAGAAGAAGAACTCGCCGTCGAAGCGAGCGATGAGGCTACCCGCCGGGCGATTGCCAGAGCCCTGTGCGGCCGCCTGCTGCGGCGCGAGGTCTTTGATCTCGGCGCCGGGTCGAAATCGCGCAAGCTGTTGCAGGTTGAAGAACACCGCTACCAAGTGCGCCTGCTGACCCCTCAAAAGGTTGCGCGAGACCACATCCGGGTACTGCCCCTGGAACTCGAATCGATCAGTTACAACTACGACGGCTTCGTTGCAGATCCGCAATGCGTGCACACGATCAATACCCGCCGGGACCGGTTCGGCGCCATAGAGCAGAGTTTCCAGATCCATTACGCCCGACGCCTGACCGCCAGTGACACCGCCCCCTTCGATCAAAGCCATGAATACCAATGGTGGAAAGATGCCCACGACCCGACGCAACAGCGCTTCTACATCAGTGAGAACCGTGCCCGATACATTCACCTCACCGACGCCCAGGGCTGGCGTCTCGGCCTGCCTTGGCGCCAGCGCAGCCAGGCATACGAAGCTGGCAAGCCAACGGCGGTCGATGGGCTGAAGCCAAGCGACATCAGTTACGAAAAGTTCGAGAAATGGATCATCGGCTCTGGCGTTGCGAAGAAAGGCGTGTTGACCGGGTTGTCGGTACAACGCTATCAAAACGCCCGGACCGGCGCCGTATTGCCCGACGGCGTGGCTGAATTTGCCGGCATTGGCGCCTACGTCGAAACAGCTGAGTTTGATCAATCTGCTCTGCGCGCTTTCGACACGCTGGCGCCCGATCTCCAGCCAGACGACGCATTGATGACACGTTTTGGCTATGAGCGCATGACCGACTGGCTCGCGCCCGCCGGGACGCAAGACAGGTTCTGGTCGGTCAGGAGCGGTTTCGTGAACGTAGCCTCGGGAAAAGGCTTCCATAAACCCCAGTCCCTGCAAGCCACCGCACTCCAGGGTCGGGTGACCGTAGAGCATGACGCGTATCACTGCTGTGTGCTGGGCATTCTTCAGGAGGATGGCTGCACCACCCGGGCCAGTTACGATTATCGAGTGATGGCGCCAACGCAGATCACCGACGCCAATGGCAATATCAATGAAGTGCTGGTGAACCCTTTCGGTCAGGTAATTGCCAGCAGTGTGCATGGAACCGAGCAGGGCCGACCGGTCGGATTCGCCAGTTTGAGCAGCTACCGACGACCGGACGCGCTCACACCGTCGAGCGCCATTGCCGATCCGCAGGGCGCACTGCAGCAAGCTGCAAGCATTGCCGCCAGCGATGTGTTCAGCTGGATGGGCCGCATCGACGAAAACGCACGGCGCGACAGTGAATGGTTCAAGCGCTGCGTAGCACAGGGACTACTGTTGCCCGACGGCCACATCTGCACACGCGCCCGCGAACTGACCACCAGTGGCGCTCGGCTCAACGGTGATGCGCGACAGCTTGCAGCACTGATTGCGCAGGCACATCGCGAGCCCGTGCACACCGCCATGTTGAGTGCGGACCGTTATCCCGGCGATCAGCAGCAGATCCGCATTTCCCTGACGTGCCTTGATGGCTTCGGCCGGGAGCTGCAAAGCAAACAGAAGGTCGATCAGGGAATGGCCTACCTCGTCGGCGACGACAACCGGCTCGTCCTCGAGAACGATGTCGCGCAGGAACGCGCCACAACCACACGCTGGTGCGTCACCGGCAGGCAGGAATACAACTGCAAGGGCCTGCCAATCCGCATCTATCGACCGTATTTCGCCGATCGGCACTGCTACGTCAACGATACGTCGATGCGCACACTGGACCATTACGACCTTCAGCATTACGACGCACTGGGCCGGCCGACCAAAACACTTCTGGCAAAGCAGGGCGCGATTTCATACCTGCGTCGCCGCCGTTATCACCCTTGGTATTCAGTCATGGAAGACGAGAACGACACCCTTGAGGAAGTGCTGCTCGCCGCCTCCAAAGGAGTGCAAGCATGAGCGCCCGCCTGCACAACAACACACCTGACGTCAGCGTCGTCGACAGCCGTGGGCTGATGGTGCGCCACGTCGCTTATTACCGCAGCAGTGAGTCGCAGGTACCCGCAACTCCCAGGGTCACGCGGCAAACCTACGACACTGCCGGGCGCCTGATCGAGCAATGGGATGCCAGACAAGACGCACGAAAGCTGACGCCTAATCGCACGATGTCGTACTCGCTGACCGGCACGCCGCTGGGCGTTGTCTGCGTCGATTCCGGATGGAGTCTTTCGCTGGCTCAGGCCACCGGCCAGGCTGGCAGGCGTTGGGATCAACACGGCCGCGTCTGGAACATGGAATATGATCGGCAGTTACGCCCTGTGAGGGTCGATGAACAATCGCCCGGTCAAGCCATGCGCGTTGCCGAACGCTTCACCTATGGTGACAGTTCTGCCGACTCCGCACAGCGCAATTGCTGCGGCCGGCTGGTGCGTCACGATGACAGTGCGGGCACGCTGTCGAGCAATGCCTACGCGCTGTGCGCAGAACCGTCCGACCAGACACGGCAACTGTTGATCGCTGCACAATTGCCCGATTGGCCAGACACCGTCGAACAACGTGACGCCCTGCTTGAGGACCGACGCCACACCACACGCTGGGAGTACGACAGCAGCGGTACCACGCTCAAACAGACCGATGCGAAAGGCCACAGCCAACGCTACAGCTTCAATGTCGCCGGGCAGCTCAAAACGCTGCATCTGAAAGTCGCCGACCAGCCCGTCGAACGCGTGATCATCAGCGACATCGAGTACAACGCGTTCGGGCAGATCCAGTCCCAACGGGCGGCAAACGGCGTGATCAATCGCGCGAAGTACGATATGGCCAGCGGTCGCCTCTGTGAGCTGAGTGCCTCGAAGGCTGGCCGGCTCCTGCAGGATATGCAGTATGTCTTCGACGCAGTGGGCAACGTCTTGTCCATTACCGACAAGGCACAGCCCGCCAGCTTCGCGAACAATCAACAGGTACAGGCCGTCAGCCGCTTCACTTATGACAGCCTTTACCAATTGACCAGTGCCACCGGCCGCGAGGCACAGGCAGCAATCACCCAGCCGAAACTGGTGCCCGCAGCCAGCATGACCATCGGGGTCGGAGAGCTGTTCAACTACACCCAGCATTTTGCTTACGACACGGGCAGCAACCTGACGACGTTGCGCCATGTTCGCGATGGCAATCAATACACGAGAACCCTGAACATCGCCCAAGACAGCAATCGTCTTGTTGCCTGGAACCAGGGCGACCCGGCCACCGACACGGTCATGAACTCGGATGTCCATGGAAATCTGCTGACCTTGCAGCCCGGTCAGCCGCTGCAATGGAATGCCTTGGGCCAATTGGCTGGCGTGACACTGGTCAGCCGTGCCAACGGCGTCAATGACGAGGAACGCTACACCTACGACAGCAGCGGCCAGCGAGTGCGCAAATCCCGCACGTTTCACGGCGGAACGCTTACCCATCGCGATGAGGTGGTTTATCTGCCGGGACTGGAGTTGCGTTCACAGAACAAACAGCGCCTGGAAGTCATTACTCTGCAGGCCGGTCGTTGCAGCATCCGTTATCTGCACTGGACCGAGGGCAAGCCTGCAGCCATGAGCCCGCGCCAGCAACTGCGCTATAGCCTGGACGAACCCTGTGGATCCTGCATGCTGGAGCTTGATGACGACGCAAATCTGATCAGCCAGGAAGCTTATTACCCTTTTGGAGGTACCGCCTGGAGCGCCGCGCGGTCAGTCATCGAGGCGCAATACACAACGGTGCGCCACTCGGGCAAGGAACGTGACAGCAGCGGTCTTTATTACTACGGACACCGCTACTACGCCCCTTGGTTGCAACGCTGGATCAGTGCGGACCCGGCCGGAACCGTCGACGGCTTGAACCTGTTTTGCATGGTGGGCAACAACCCGATCAGGTACAGCGATCACGGCGGCCTGCAGAAGTACGAATCGTTGAACCATCTGGACATTCCCGCCAGCGCGATCGAACGAGCCCCTCTCGCTCATTTGGTCGATCAACCGAACACTTCCTACGGCAGGTTCTCGGCAAAAACCCGGTGGTTGACCGGTACGCAAGCCGAAAATGCCCCGCCCGAGCCGAAGGCCAAGGCCAAATCCAGAAAAAAAGCGCATAAGCGATCCGAGTCCGACCCTGGCCCGCCCAGCGGAAAAACCTGAAAAAATACATCGCACATGCCAGTTACGTCATGCGCGGCGCTTCTTCGGAAATGGCTACTTTTCATAATTTTCAAGGCAGCCCATCGGGAAACAATGTTTTTCCGGGCATTACCTCAATGCCGACAAAAATCCCCCAGAATCTGCAGATTCCAACGTTTGAAGGCGTTCGCAAGGATCCGCAATCGAGGAAAGACAATGACTTTCTGCCCACGGGTGATCTGGGTTCGTATTCGGTGACGGCGAGGAAACAGTTCAAGTCGGCCCTGCGTGAAGAGTACAAACGCAACGGGGTGATTCTGCATCCGGAAACAATGAAACTGATCATGAATCATGTTCGGGCACATCCCGAAATCCCGATCCGCGCAGGCGTTGCCGGCTTGCATGCTGACGTGCAGACCGTCAACGACATTGCCAATAAATTGCCTCTCAGGGACGGAAAGTTCGATTCGTCGGGCTTCAAACGAGCGCTGTCGGACAGCGTCGTTTTTGTCCAGAAACTGACAAACCCTGGACTCAATCAGGATTTCCCGGCTTGTGGCAACTGCACTGGCATCATCCCTGACATTGTCACTGTTGCCACCGGCATCCTGCCGTTAGGGCGCCACACCGGGACCTCTCGCCGAAGGCATATTTCCGGTTAATCGGAGAACGCCCTGTACCGGCTCAGACAATGGCGCAGGGCTTGGCAGCATCGGGCAGATTCGTCTGCCCGATGCCCCTTGCAGCATCGGAAGATGCCGCTCACACCATTTCTCGACGAATCCATTCCACCACCGACGTACGCTTCGGCACCCAGCCCAGCAGTTCGCGGGCATGTTTGCCGCGTACCCGGCTGTTGGAGCCGAGGCCGTAGTTGGCCATTTCATAGCCCCATTCGGCTTCGGCGTCTTGCAATGGCCAGTCTTGCGGTTTGCCCAGATTGAGGGCTTCGGCCATGGCGGTGGTCATGTCGATGAACGAGGCTTCACCGCTTTCAACAAAGTAGAACGTGCCCGGCACATTCCTGGTCAACGCCAGCAGATACAGGGCGACGACGTCTTCGATGTGCACGTTGGACCAGATGTTCTGGCCGCTGCCGACGTGACGCACCACGCCGCTTTTACGCGCCTGCTTGAGCAGTCGCGGCAGTTGCACGCTGTCGCGTTTCACTCCCAGGCTGTGGCCGCAGATCAGCGTGTTGCAGATCACCGCCGAGTTCACGCCATCCTGCGCCGCCGCGAGCACCAGATTGTCGATGGCAACGCGGTCGGCTTTATCGACGGTCGGTTCCGGCAGGTTGTCTTCGTAGTAAATGACGTCGCTGGATTTGCCGCCAGACGCATCGCCGACAATGCTCGAACCGCTGGTGTGCAGAAAGACTTTAGTGGAGCCGCGCAAAGCGTCGAGCAACGCTTCAACTGCGCCGCGATGATCGCTGCTGGCAGCGTTGATGACGGCATCGGCAGCACGCGCCTGTTGCGCCAGCAACTGGCTGTCATCAAGGGTGCCGATTACCGCATGCATGCCCAACGCTTTGATTTCGTCAGCCTGCTCGGCGCTGCGCACCAGACCAGTAACCTTGTGCCCGGCCTGCACCAGACCGGTGGCAATGGAACCGCCGATAAAACCGGCAGCGCCGGTAACGAATACGTTCATGGAGAAACTCCCTGCGTGAATAAGTGATGCAGCGAGTATCGACCGATGAACCCCGGCGAAAAACCCGCCACAGGCCAATTCACTCTTGCGCAGGGATCACGAATCAGCCCTTGAATTCGGCGCTGGCGTAGGCGGCGAGTTTGCTCTGGATAAAGTCGAGGAAGCACTGGATGCGCAACGCCAGTTGCGAGTTGCGGTAGTACACGGCGTTGATCGGCTGACGGTAGCCGCTGTTGAATTCACCAAGCAGGACTTTCAGGCGCCCGGCACGGATGTCGTCGATGGTCATGAAGTGCGACAGACAGGCAATGCCCTGCCCTTCCAGCGCCAGATGGCGAACGGTCTCACCACTGGAAGCGCTGATTGCCGGGCTGATCGGCCAGCGGTCGCCATGCACATAGCGCAGCGGCCACTGGTTGAGGCCTTCGTTGTGGGTGAAGCCGAGCAGCGTGTGTTCGCTCAGGTCTGCGACCTGCCGGGGAGCGCCGTGTTTTTTCAGGTAAGCAGGGCTGGCAACGATCATCAACGGACTGCAACCGAGCGAACGTGCCTGCAGCGTCGAATCAGCGAGCGTGCCGATGCGGATGGCGACGTCGGTGCTTTGTTCCAGCAGGTCAATGATCAGGTCATTGCTGTTGAGTTCGAGTTGGATGTCCGGGTAGAGCTGCCGGAATTCGTCGATGTAGGGGACGATGGCGTGGAGCATGAACGGCGAGGCGGCGTTGATGCGCAGGCGCCCGGATGGGGTCTGCTGGCGCGAGGACAGGCGTTCTTCGAGTTGATCCATCTGATCGAGAATCAGCTTGGCCTGTTCGAAGAAATACTTGCCCTCCTCGGTCAGGTCCATGCGCCGCGTGGTGCGGTTGATCAGCGTGGTGTCGAGCTTGGCTTCGAGCTTCGACAGCGTGCGACTGACGGCCGACGGCGTCTGGCCGACCTGCTCGGCGGCGGCGGAAATCGAACCGCACTCGATCACGCAGACGAAAATCTGCAACTCATCGGATCTGGCTTTCACGGGTTCCCTCTTTGAAATCGCCAAGATCGCAGCCAGTCGCCATGCGCACTGTAGGAGCTGCCGCAGGCTGCGATCTTTTGCTATGACCCCGATATTAGCCTGAAAGCCTCAAGCCTTGAGACCAAACACCTCAGTCAGATGCTGCTCATAGCGCACCACATCATTCTCGATATTCGGACGCTTCATCACGTCAACGCAGAGGAAGGTCGGCAGCGCGGTCATGCCGAGAAATTCGTTGGCCTTGTGGAACGGGAAGTACACCGCGTCCACGCCTTTGGCTTCGAAGAAATCCGTCGGATCATCGAAGGCTTGCTGCGGTGCGTTCCAGGTCAGCGACAGCATGTATTGCTTGCCTTGAATCAGACCGCCGCTGCCGTACTTCTGCGAGGCATCGGACCGAGTGCGGCCGTCACTGGCGTAGAGGCTGCCATGGCCTTCGGTGAAGACTTCGTCGATGTACTTTTTCACCGTCCACGGCGCGCCCATCCACCAGCCCGGCATCTGATAAATGATCACGTCGGCCCAGAGGAATTTCGCCACTTCTTCGGCAACGTCATAGCCCTCGTCGATAAACGTGGTCTTGACGTCGACACCGCCGCGATCGAGCACGCTCAGCGCGGTTTCGTGCAGGGTGGTGTTGTAGCGGCCATCGGAGTGGGCGAATTTTTTACCGCCATTGAGCAACAGCACTTTCTTCATCGGAAAACCTCGGCGCAGCCTTCAAGGCTGGATTGAAACAGGAATTGGAATGGCCGCAGATTAACCATCGATCTCGCGCGGAAACAGCCACGTCGACGCAAAATACATTTGATCAAAACGCACGAATCGATCGCCAATTGTTGCCGTAGCATCGCCGCTTTCTGCTTTTGAGGAAGTTGTGATGAATGAACGCCAGGGTTTCATCCTGCACGCCAAGACCCGCCCGGAAAAATCCGCCGAATTCGAAGCGCTGTTCCGTGCTTACGTGGAGCCGAGCCGCGCCGAACCGGGCTGCATCGAGTACCACATGCTGCGCGACCAGCAGGATCCGACGCTGTTTATCTTCTACGAAATCTGGGCCAGCCAGGCGCATCTGGATGAGCACTCGGCATTGCCGCACATGAAAGCGTTTTTCGCCAGGCGCATGGACTATCTGGAGCGCGATTTCGATATCCGCGCGATCGACATGCTCAGCGAATCGTCGGCTAGCCGCTGATCAGCAAATGGGCGCCGAGCGCGCCCAGTCCGATAAAGAACACGCGCTTGAACAGCACCGCACTGATGCGCTGACGCAACCATTGGCCAAGCCACATGCCGAGCATGGCCGGGATCAGCGCCAGCAGCGAGGCACTCAATTCGCCAGCGCCGAGTGCGCCGTGCCAGAGCAGCCCAGCGGCCAGCGCCAGGGTCGAGACGGTGAAGGACAGACCGAGCGCCTGCACCAGTTCATCGCGGTTCAGCCCCAGTGCTTGCAGGTACGGCACCGCTGGAATCACGAAGACGCCGGTGGCTGAGGTGATGACGCCGGTGATCAGGCCACACAGCGGGCCGAGCCAGCGCTCATGACGCAGGTTGACGTGCAAAGTCGACAGAAACAGTCCGCTCAATGCATACAGCAACAGCGCCGCGCCGAGTCCGCGCACCACCCAATGGCCGCCGGACATGCCGAGCCAGAGGGTGCCGATGCCGGTGCCGAGGAAGATCAGCAGCAGCATGGGCCAGAGACGTTTGATCAAGCTTTTCAGGTGGCCACCGAAGGCCAGTTGCCAGAGGTTGGTGAGGGTCGCGGGGACGATCAACATCGCGGCTGCCTGCGCCGGCGCCATAGCCAGACCGAGCAGGCCCATCGCGACGGTGGGCAGGCCGAGGCCGATCACTCCTTTGACCGTGCCGGCGATGAGGAAGGTGGCGACGACCAGTAGGGAAAAGGTCAGGCCGAGGGTTTGGTAGAAGTCGGTCAGTGTGTGCATTGGGGTAATGTGCACTGATCCGGGCTGGGGGAAAATCTGCCATATACTGAGGCAGCCTCTTCCTTTGCAAGAGGCTGTCATCGGCGTTGAGGCATCTGGCCTCTTCGCGAGCAGGCTCGCTCCCACACGGGATCTGCGCTGTACATGAGCCCCTGTGGGAGCGAGCCTGCTCGCGAAAGGGCCAGCCCAGCCACCGCAAAACCAGAGGCAAACCCCATGCACTTCGACCTCACCGACCTGC
Source organism: Pseudomonas sp. Sample_9 (assembly GCF_004307535.1). NCBI lineage: Bacteria > Pseudomonadati > Pseudomonadota > Gammaproteobacteria > Pseudomonadales > Pseudomonadaceae > Pseudomonas > Pseudomonas sp. Sample_9. The sequence continues at coordinate 9,519 of NZ_RAZO01000124.1, read as the reverse complement.
GCCTCTACCTGCACATTCTCGACACCGGCAACATCACCGCCGGCGCCGTGCGCAGTCATTTATCCCTCGCCGCCGCCAGCGCTCGAATCCGCGCGATGGAAGCCTCGCTGGGCGCCGAATTCCTCGAGCGCGGCCGCCGTGGCGTCACCCCGACGCCGGCCGGTAAAGCCCTCGCCCGCCACGCGCGCATCCTTTTGCAACAGGCCGAACGCATGCAGCAGGAGCTTGCCGATTACGCGCAAGGCGTGAAAGGCCAGGTGCGGCTGTTGTGCAACACCACGGCGATCACCGAGTACCTCCCAGAAGTGCTCGCGGATTTCCTGCGCAGCCATCCCAACCTCGATATCGATCTAACGGAGCTGCCCAGCGCGCGGATCACCCATGCCTTGCGTGAAGGCGCAGCGGATCTGGGCATCGTCTCCGACGCGGTCGACACCAACGGCTTACAGACTCAAGCGTTTCGCGACGATCCGCTGCTGCTGATTCTGCCGCTCGATCATCCGTTGTCTGACGCCGCCGAGGTCAGTTTCAGCGACGCGTTGCAGCACGACTTTGTCGGACTCAGCGCCGACAGCGCATTGGCGATCTATCTGGAAGAACAGGCGCTGCACAGCGGCGCACGAATGCAGGTGCGCATTCGCGCCGATGGCTTCGATGGGGCGATGCGCATGGTCGCCCGAGGTGCCGGCCTGGCCATCGTGCCGTTGGCCGCTGTCCAACGCGCGATGCTCGAGCAGTTCAAGTGCGTGACTCTGAATGAGCCGTGGGCGCGCCGCGCGTTATTGCTCTGCGCGAGAGACTTCGCCGCGCTGCCGGGTTATGCCAACGCGTTGTTACAAGCGCTCAGCGCTGCGCGCGTTTCTGAGCACTCCGATGTCGACCCCAGACAACTGAGCGACATCCGGGCGCTATAGGGTGCGGCTTCAATCTCAAATCACTTGCCCGGAGTCCCCATGACCGCGACCGCCCCTATCACCGTTCTGCGCGACACTCACCCGCTGCCGGTACTCGACGCCTGCAAGTGGGAAAAACTCGAAGGCGACCCGCACACCGTCAACCTCAACGCCTACACCAGCGAAGACGGCAGCAAGATCATGGGCACGTGGATCTGCACACCGGGCAAGTGGCGCGTCGATTATGTGAAATGGGAGTACTGCCATTTCCAGGAAGGCTACTGCGTGATCACCCCGGACGGCATGGCGCCGATCCACCTGCGCGCCGGCGATATCTTCGTCGTTGAGCCGGGCATGAAGGGCACGTGGGAAGTGGTCGAGACCGTGCGCAAATATTTCGTCTTCGCCTGAGGCAAAAAAGCCGGGAAATCACCCGACGTGATTTCCCGGCAAATGTCCCGGCGTTGCTAAAACCTGTGGCGAGGGGATTCATCCCCGCTCGACTGCGCAGCAGTCGCAAACCCTGAGCACTCGGTTTGCCTGACACAATTCAAGGGGGTGCTGCGCAACCCAACCGGGATAAATCCCCTCACCACAAAGGTCTGACCGCGATTACTGCGGCTTGCGATAGCTGTTGATGATCGCCGAGAAATCCTTCCCGCCGTCACCGCGCTGGCTCATCGCCTGATACAACTGCTGCGCCACCGCGCCGAGCACCACCGGCTGGTGCGCCTGCCGCGCCGCTTCCGTCGCCAGGCCGAGATCCTTGAGCATCAGCTCCGCGCCGAAACCACCGGTATAACCCCGCGAGGCCGGCGCCGTTTCGACGATGCCCGGCCACGGGTTGTACATCTCCGAACTCCAGCAACGGCCGGTCGAGCTGTTGATGATCCCGGCCAAAACGCCGGTGTCGATCCCCAGCGCATCGCCCAATGCCATCGCCTCACTGACGCCGACCATCGAAATCGCCAGCAGCAGGTTGTTGCAGATCTTGGCGATCTGGCCGGTGCCGACTTCACCGCAATGCACAATGTTGCGGCCCATCTGCGCCAGCACCGGTTGCAGGTTGGCAAACAGTTCCGGGGTAGCGCCGACCATGAAAGTCAGCGTGCCGGCGGTCGCGCCGCCAGTGCCGCCGGAGACCGGCGCATCGGCCATGGCCACGCCTTGTTTGGCGGCGGCCGCTGCGACGTCGCGGGCGGTCTGCGGATCGATAGTGCTGCAATCCACCGCCGGCACGCCTTGGCGAATGCCGGCAAGCACGCCCTCTTCACCCAGCCAGACACTGCGCACGTGCACAGCCGCCGGGAGCATGGTGATCACCAGTTCGGCATCTTCCGCCGCCTCGCGGGCTGAAGCGCGGATGGTGCCGCCCAGTTGCTCGAGTTCCGCCAGCACGGTTTTGTTCAGGTCGACCAGGTTCAACGAGTGGCCGGCCTTGATCAGGTTGCGCGCCATCGGCGCGCCCATGTTGCCCAGCCCGATAAATGCGATTTTCATGATCGAATCCTCAGCGCAGGTTGATGGTGGTGTTCACGCCGTCGTTGACGCTGTCGTCGTCGAACCAGCGCGCCGTGACCGTTTTGGTCTGCGTGTAGAACTGCACCACTTGCTTGCCGTACGGGCCGAGGTCGCCGAGTTTCGAACCGCGCGAGCCGGTGAAGCTGAAGAACGGTACCGGTACCGGAATCGGGATGTTGATGCCGACCTGCCCGACGTCGATTTCAGTCTGGAACTTGCGCGCCGCCGCACCGCTCTGGGTGAACAGGCCGGTGCCGTTGCCGAACGGATTGGCGTTGACCAGCGCGATCGCCTGATCGAGGGTGTCGACTTCCAGCACCACCAGCACCGGGCCGAAGATTTCCTGGGTGTAGATCTGCATGTCGGTGGTCACCCCGGAGAACAGGGTCGGGCCGACAAAATTGCCTTGTTCATAACCCGGCACGCTGATGTCACGACCATCGAGTTCAAGCTTGGCGCCTTCCTTGATGCCGCTTTCGATCAGCTCGAGAATCCGCGCCTTGGCCTTTTTCGAAATCACCGGGCCGACATCGGTGCCCGGCTCGCTGCCAGCATTGACCTTGAGTTTCTGCGCCAGCGCTTTCAGATCCGGCAGCCACTGCTTCGCCGCGCCCACCAGCACTACCACCGAGGTGGCCATGCAGCGTTGCCCGGCTGCACCGAAACCGGCACCGACCAAGGCATTCAGCGCTTGCTCGCGATTGGCATCCGGCAGCACCACAGCGTGGTTTTTTGCGCCCATCATCGACTGCACGCGTTTGCCGTGTTTGCCGGCCAGGTCATAAACGTGGGTGCCGACAGCGGTCGAACCGACGAACGACACGGCTTTGATGTCCTTGTGCGTGCACAGGCCATCGACCACATCCTTGCCGCCATGAACGACGTTGAGCACGCCCGCCGGAACGCCAGCCTCAATGGCCAGTTCCACCAGCAGCATGGTCGACAGCGGATCCTGTTCCGAAGGCTTGAGCACGAAGGTGTTGCCGCACGCGATCGCCATCGGGAACATCCACAGCGGAATCATCGCCGGGAAGTTGAACGGCGTGATGCCGGCGCACACACCGATCGGCTGGCGCAGGGTGTAAGTGTCGACACCGCCAGCGACGTTCTCGGCGAACTCGCCCATTTGCAGGGTGCCGATCGAGCACGCGTGCTCGACCACTTCCAGGCCACGGAAAATATCGCCCTCGGCATCAGCAATGGTCTTGCCCTGCTCGGCGCTGAGGACCACGGCGATGCGCTTGGAGTGCTCGCGGATCAGCGCTTGCAGCTTGAGCATGATGCGCATCCGCGCGCCGATCGGGGTCAGTTTCCAGGTCTGGAAGGCACGCTGGGCGGCGCTGACAGCGGCATCGACCTCAGCGGCGGTGGCGAACGGAACCTTGGCCAGCACTTGCTGGGTGGCCGGGTTGACGATGTCGTGCCACTCGGTGGTCTGCGACTCGACCCATTCGCCGTCGATCAGCAGTTTGACCTTTTGCAGCGTGGTGTCGTTGGGCGTAAGCGATGCGTTCATGCTGGTCTCCAGAACTTGTTTTTATCGTAGGAGCCAAGGCGAAAGGTTCGCCTTGAGATGAGGCGTGTGTCACGAATTGGTTGTCGGACTGTTTTTGGAGTATAGATGTGCAAACTTCTAATAAGAACGCACATATAAGCCCGACCATCATGCAAAAAAACATCACCTCGCTAGGCTCGCTGAACTGGGACGACCTGAAGTTTTTCCTTGAAGTCGCCCGCACCCGCAAGGCCAGCACCGCCGCCAAACGCCTGGCTGTCGACTACACCACGGTGTCGCGACGGATCAGCTCGCTGGAAGCGGCGCTCGGCACATTGCTGTTCGAAAAATCCCGCACCAGCGGCTTCGTCCTGACCACTGAAGGCCAGCGCTTGCTCGGTTATGCCGAGTCGATCGAAAGCACGTTGCACATGGCCTGCGAGCAAGTCTCGGGCTCGGGCGTTGCCTTGTCAGGGCACGTGCGCATGGGCTGCACCGAAGGCTTCGGCAGCTTCTTCATCACCCCGCAGTTGAGCCACTTCGTCGACGCCTACCCGGCAATCTCGGTGGACATCCTGCCGCTGCCGCACTTCATCAGCCTGTCCAAGCGCGAGGCCGACATCGTCATCGCCCTCGAGCGGCCGGAGCACGGGCCGTACGTCTGCTGCAAACTCTGCGACTACCGCTTGCAGCTGTACGCAACCCAGGACTATCTGGACAAACACCCACCCATCCGCCACCCGGCCGACTTGAGCAAGCATCAATTCATCAGTTATGTGGATGATCTGGCGTTCAGCTCGGAGCTGCTCTACCTGGCCAACGTGCTGCCCGGCGCCAGCGCAAACTTGCGCAGCACCAGCGTGATCGCGCAATACGTTGCCGCGCAGCAGGGCCGCTCGCTGGCGATCCTGCCGTGCTTCCTCGCCGCACAGGACCCGCGATTGTTGCCGGTGTTGCCGGAGGAAATCGACATCACCCGGCAGTTCTGGATGTACTGCCGGGAGGATTTGCGCAAGTTGAAGCGGATTACCTTGTTGTGGGATTACATTCGCGAGGTGACTGAGCGTAATCAGGCGTTGTTGATGGGGGAAACGCGGGAGATGCGCTTTGCCGATTAATCGGCGCTGACCACAATCGACACCCGGCGATTTTCCGTGCGCCCCGCTGCGGTGTCGTTGGAAGCCACCGGTTCGCTGCTGCCCAGGCCTTGCAGCTGGATGTTTTCCGGCTTCATACCGACCGTGCCGAGGACGTTGGCGACGCTCTTGGCGCGGCGCAGCGACAGTTGCTGATTGTAGGTTTCCTTGCCCGACGCATCGGTGTGGCCATCGACCCGCACCCGCTCGATGCCCACGCCGAGCAGCGCCTTGCCGATGCGTTCGACGATTTCCGTGCTGGGTGCATTCAGGCTTTCGACATCGCTGCCAAACAACACTTTGCCCGACAGGCCGAACTCCCAACCGTCGTCGGTCAATTCGAAACCCTGCTGTTTGAGCACGGCGACCTGCGCCGGTGTCAGGCCCTTTTGCGGGGCGGTCTGGCAACCGCTCAGGGTCAGCGCGGCCATCAGCAGCAATGCGGAAAACAGTCGAACGGCAAGTGTGAACACGGGCATCACCTCCTGGTGTGAACGGTATCGACCGGGCGCTCCGACCCGGCCGTGAATTGCGCGCCGCGCGACAGGCGCTTGGCCTGATACATCGCCGCGTCGGCTGCGTTGAGCAAGGTGCTCGGCGTGCTGCCATGATCGGGATAAACCGAGATGCCGATACTGAGCGAAGTCACCACACTGCTGTCGCCGGGCAAGGTGATTGGCATATCCATGCTGGCGAGGATCTTGTCTGCGATGTGCTCAGCGTCTTCGACCGTGTGCAGCGGCGCGAGCAGCACGGCGAACTCGTCGCCGCCCAGCCGCGCGACCAGATCATCCTCGCGCAATTGCGCTCGCACACGATTGGCAATGGCTACCAGCACTGCATCGCCCGAAGCGTGACCAAAGTTATCGTTGATGCCTTTGAAGCGGTCGCTGTCGAGAAACAGCACGGCGACCCGCTCATCGTGCTTTTTCGCGTTGCGCAGGGCGCGGATCAACCGACCTTCAAAAAATGCGCGGTTGGGCAACCCGGTGAGGCTGTCGTGGGTCGCTTGATGGGCAAGGGTTTCGTTTTCGTTTTGCAGGTGGGTTTGCCACGACTCAAGTTCGCCCAGCAAGGCATTGAAGTCATTGCCGAGGTTATCCAGTTCGGCGATCTGCGCCGGCGGCACGCGCCGATCAAGAGCGCGTTCGCTACGGGCGGCGTGAGCGACGGAGGCGAGGCTGTGCAGCGGGCCGATGATCGCGCGTAACTGCCGCCGCGCCAGATAAAGCGCGACCCAGGCGCTGATCGCGGTGCACAACACAATGCCGGCCAGACCGCTGAGCAGGAAGCGCATCAGGCTGCCGCCGTGGCCGATGAGCAGGACCCGACCGATTTCACGGTCCTGATGCTCAATCGGCAGGCTCACCGGTTTTTCCAGAATGGCGCGGGCGATCCGCATCTCCAGCTCGGAGAACAAGCCGGTTTCAGCGCGCTGCCATTGCGCAATCAATTGGCCTTGCGCGTCGAGCACCCGGGCATCCGCTACTTCCTCGGTGGCGGCGATGATCGCCAGCGCCTCGGTTGCCGCCGCTTTGTCATTGAACACGACGGCCGCTTCGACGGTGTAGCTGATCGAACGAGCGATCAAGTGCAGGTTGTGATCGGCATACACCCGCAGCGCGAGCACGCCCAGCAAGGTCAGCGAAACACTGGCCATCGCCACCGCCACCAGCGCGACAATCAAATGCCCGCGGCCAATGACCGAACCAAGAGTGGGGCGAGCCTTCCAACTGAACAGCTTCATGGCGCCGCCGCTTTGCGACGGGACAACTGCAACACGCTGGGGTGTATGCGCACACCACTGCGAGCCACGGAGTCGAGATTGACCTCGAACGACACTTGTTCATCGCCAACGCGCAGGCAGAACAGACTGCCGACGGTACATTGATCGTCGGCTTCGCTGATGCTCAGCACTGGATGCCCGATCAACGATGCGAACAGGCGACTGCGTTCATCGGCGGTGAGTTTGCCGATGTACACCGCATCGCATTCGCTGACGATGCCCGGGTTGTCCGCCAACAGACGCCGCACGGCCACCGGCCGGCCCGTGGCTTGCGTGGTGCCTTTGACCAGGTCATCGGTGTATTCGGTGGGGCCGACGATGCACAGGCGCAACTGCGCAGGTTCCACCGGCCAGCGTGCATAACTGAGGATGCCGAGGACCACTTGCGTGACCGCTTTGGCCCGCTGCTCGGCCGGCCCGGTTTGCGCTTGTGCGATCGCAATGCCCGTCAACACCCAGAGCAAAACGATCAGCAAGGCGCGCTGGCAGGCAACCACACGCTCTGTCGTCCGGACGGCGACCTTCATGCAGGGATTCTCTTGGAGCGTAACGAAATGATGCCGCAACGATAGCACAGCGCCAGAACACCAGCGAGGCGCCGGCCTCTGACCGGTTGGTCAGTATTCGTTGTCGGTCATTCAGCGCTTCATCCCTGAGGCTCGGTGCCCTCCTCCAGTTCCAGCATCAGCCCGCTCAGACGCTTGACCTTGCGCTGCACCGCCTCTTCAAACACGCCGGCACGCGGCTCGATCAAAGTGAACCAGTCTCTGGCGCGGGTAATCCCGGTGTAGATCAGCTCTTTGGTCAGTACCGGATTCAGCGCATCCGGCAGGATCAGCGCCGTGTGGGCGAATTCCGAGCCTTGAGACTTGTGCACCGTCATGGCGTACACGGTTTCCACGTCGTTGAGCCGACTCGGCAACACGAAGCGCACGCCGCCCTGACCATCGTTACGCGGGAAGGCCACGCGCAGAACCGTTTTACCGATCTCTGCGCCTTCACGCTCGGGCAGTTTCAGGGCGATGCCAATGTCGCCGTTCATCAGGCCCAGACCATAGTCGTTGCGCGTCATCAGTACGGGCCGACCTTCATACCACTGCTGATCGCTCTCGATCAGACGCGCCTTGAGCAACGCAGCGGTAATGCGCTGATTCAGACCTTCAACGCCCCACGGCCCTTTGCGCACCGCGCACAACAACTGGAACGTATCGAACGCCTGCAAGACTTCCCGCGCCCAATCGGTCCAGTCCGCATGCTCAAGAGGCCGCGTCGACGGTGGACGCTGATCGCGCAGTACGCTCAAGTAATGGCGATAACCTTGCGGGCCGTTGCCGTGACCTTCGAGCAACAGGCGTTCGAGCTTCTGATCATGTTCGCCTTTGAGCGGCAGCGAATACACGTCGTCGTAGCTGCCGGCCGCGAGCAACTGTCGCGCCTCATCGGCCAATTGCTGATTGACCCGGCGCGCGAGCTGACCGATACCGCTGCCCTCGCCGAAGCGGCGCGAGTGCCGCAGCATCACCACTTGCTGCGCCAGCGGATGGGTGCCGTCGCGGTCCTCATGCAAACCGCTGCCCTGCAACGACTCGCCACTGACCGACTCCAGCCATTGCCGCGTCTGCGGGCTGTACCAACCGCCCTCGGCGTCACGGCACAGATCGCCCAACACCGCACCGGCCTCTACCGAGGCCAGTTGATCCTTGTCGCCCAGCAATACCAACCGCGCATGGGCCGGCATGGCGTCGAGCAAGTTGGCCATCATTTCCAGGTCGATCATCGAAGCTTCGTCGACCACCAGCACATCCAGCGGCAGGCGGTTACCGGCATGGTGACGAAAGTGGCGGGTACCCGGTCGACTGCCGAGCAAACGGTGCACGGTGGTGACATCGCTGGGGATCGCCGCGCGCACCGCTTCGGCGACTTGCAGCGATTGCACTTGCTGGCTGATCGACTCGGTCAGGCGCGCAGCGGCCTTGCCGGTCGGTGCGGCCAGACGTATGCGCAGCGGATGGCCGGCCTCGACGGCCGGTGCCTGCAGCAGTGCGAGCAGGCGCACCACCGTGGTGGTTTTGCCGGTACCCGGGCCTCCGGTGATGATGCTGAAGGCGCTGCGCGTTGCGAGAGCACAGGCGAGTTTTTGCCAATCGATTACAGCTGCGGATTCCGCACGGCCGAACAATTCATTGAGGCGCTGCGGCAGATCCTCTGGCGTCGGCTCCTGTTGCATCAAGCGTTGGCGCAACGCTGCATCAATGCGGCGTTCGTAGGTCCAGTAACGGCGCAGGTACAGGCGTTTCGAGGACAGCACCAATGGACGTGTCTGCGCTGTGTCACCCGCATCAGCGGCCAGAGCGACCAGCGAGCTGCTTGCCAGCACTTTGCACCAATGGGCTCCATCGAGCGTTTCGAGCAGTTGTGAGGGCAGCAGCAACACACCGCCCTGCACATCGCCTTCGGGCGGCAATGACAGTGCAAAATCCGGCGCCTTGAGGGTTTCGAACAGGTCCAGACACACATGACCATGGCCGAGTTGATGGCTGGTCAGCGCAGCCGCCAGCAGCACCAGCGGATCGGTCTCGGGCTCGAGTTCATGCAGGAAAGCGACAAACGCCCGGTCCAGCGCGCGCAGCCAGCCGCGCTCGACCCAACGGCTCAGCAACAACAGCAAATCATCGGCGCGGGTCAGCG
>NZ_RAZO01000375.1:0-3522 GCF_004307535.1 Pseudomonas sp. Sample_9 | reverse complement strand
ACTGGCGGAAGACAGCCGGAGTCGAACCTGCCCGGGAACGGATGCCGTCCCCAACCGGGTTTGAAGCCCGGCCGCGCCACCGGGCGCGATTGTCTTCCTGAACTCAGGGTGCGCAGGCGTTGGCCAGCGCGTTGTCTGGGCGGATCTGGCGGGATTCGCCGAGGCGGCGGGTCAGGCCGAGTCGGTCGAAATATTCCAGATACTGAATACAGCGTTTGCGTCCCAAGCCTAGCGCATCGCGGAAGGTTGTCACTTCAATTGCCGGATTTTCTTCGGCGAGCTTCAGCAGCAGCGCTGCCATTTGCCGCAGGACGATGTCGCTGATGAACAGGTCGCGCACCACCTGGTGCATCAGACCAAGGCGTGCGAGTTTGCGCAGCAGCAGGCGGACGCTGGCGTCGTCTTCGCCGAGCATTTTCGCGGCGTCGCGCACCCACGGCGGGTCGAAACCGGCCTGTTCGAACAACGGCTGTAATTGCTGCCAGAGGATTTCGTCGTCGGCATTCAGGCGCACCTGATGGTCGGGCAGGTGCAGCCAGGGGCCGCTGGCGAGGATCGAGCCGGCGCTGAGCAGTTCGTCGAGCAGGCTGATGAAGGTCGAGCGTTCCAGCGCCAAAGCGCTGAAGCGGCGCAGGCGATCGCGGTCCGGCCCCATCTGGTCGGGTTCCTGTTCGTGGAATCGCGCCAGTTGTTCGAGCAGGGTGAATTTCAACTGGCCCCAGCGCTGCACGTTGAACAGCAGCGGGCCTTGGCGGGTGTCGATCAGGCGGATGTTTTCCGCCAGCGTCCACTGCGCGCGCGGGCGGTTGAACTGGCGTTCCAGGCGTTGCGGGTCGAGGCCGCCGGGGCTGTGGTTGAGCAGTGCCGGCAAGGCTTGTTCGAGGCTGACGCTGAGAGCGAGGGTTTGCAGTTGCGCCAGACGTTCGGGGCTGCGACGTTGGCGGGCCGGGGCGAACGGGTCGAGGACTGTGCCGCCGCCGAGGGTGCGCTGGGCACTCGAGTCGCGCAGGATTAGCCGATCACCCTTCACCGCTTGCACTGGCGCGTTGATCAGCAGTTGCGCGAACATGCGCTCGCCGGGGCTCAGGCGCGGGCCTTGCAGCAAGGCGACGCGGGCGATGACATCCTGGGTGCCGAGGTGCAGATGCACCGGGTGAAAGTGTTCGAAGGTGCGCTCGCCGGGCAACAGTTGAAAGTCGATGTCGATGCGCTGGGTCGGGGCGTGCAGCCAGTCCGCCAGCAGCCATTGGCCACGGTGAATCTGCGCCAGTTCCAGGCGCTCGCCGCTGAGGTTCAATGCCACGCGCTGGCCGGCGAAGGCCTGTTCGGCGGCTTGGTTTTGCGCGTGCAGGCCACGGATGCGCACCGATTTGCCCGCAGGCCCCAAGACAAGTTTGTCGCCAACCGCAACCGTGCCCGACAACGCTGTGCCCGTGACTACAATCCCCGCGCCGGCGACGCTGAACGCCCGATCGATCGCCAGACGAAAGCCGCCCTCGCAACTGCGCGCGTGCACCTCGTTGTGCGCCTGCAATAACGCCGCGCGCAACTCATCGACGCCCTGCCCGTTCACGCTCGACAGGGTAAAAATCGGCGCATCAGCGAATGGCCCGGGCGCCAGCAGGTCGAGCACCTGACGCTGCACCTCTTCCACCCTGCCCGTTCCGGCCCGGTCGCATTTTGTGATCGCCACCAGCGCGCGGGGAATGCCTAGCAGTTCGACGATCGCCAGATGTTCGCGGGTCTGCGGCATCACGCCGTCGTCGGCCGCGACCACCAGCAACACCAGATCGATGCCCTGCGCACCGGCGAGCATGTTGTGGGTGAATTTTTCGTGGCCGGGCACGTCGATGAAGCCGGTCAGCCCGGCGCCCGCTGCGAGTTCGGCGTAGAGATAACCGAGATCAATGGTCATGCCGCGTTCGCGCTCCTGCGGGCGGCGGTCGCCGGTCTGCCCGGTCAGCGCCTGCAACAGCGAGGTTTTGCCATGGTCGATGTGCCCCGCCGTGCCGACGATCACCGGTCGACCTGCAATTGCGGCAACTGCGCCAGCCACGCTGGCTCATCGTCGAGCTGACGTAGATCGAGCCACAGCGCATCGTCGCCGATTCGCCCGAGCACCGGGATCGGCAAACCGCGCAACGCTGCGTCGAGATTCAATAAATAGCGCCCGCGCCAGCGCTTGGACACTTGCGGGCGACAACACAGCGCCGCGCTCGGCAGACGCGCCACCGGTTGGCTGCCGCTGCCGATCATGCCCAACGCCTCGACTGCACTGACCTGCCAGGCTGGTCCCAGGATTTCGGCCAGCAAGGGCTGCAAGCGTAAAGCCTGAGCGAAGATCTCGGCTTGCGGGCGGGTCAACAGCCGCAGACTCGGCAGGCGTTCGGCGAGGCGATCCGGGTCGCGATACAGACCGAGCACTGCTTCCAGCGCCGCCAGGGTCAACTTGTCGACCCGCAGCGCACGCTTCAATGGATTCTTCTTGATCTTCGCGATCAGCTCTTTGCGCCCGACAATCAAACCGGCCTGCGGCCCGCCGAGCAACTTGTCGCCGCTGAAGGTGACGATGTCGGCACCATCGAGCAATGCCTGACGCACCGTCGGTTCCGCCGGCAAACCCCAGCGCGTCAGGTCGAGCAGACTGCCGCTGCCCAGATCTTCCAGCAACGGCAAGCCATGGGCGTGCGCCAACTCGGCCAGTTCCGAAGTCGGCACCCGCGCGGTGAAGCCTTCGATGCTGTAGTTGCTGGCATGCACGCGCATGATCAAACCGCTGCGCGGGCCGATTGCCGCTTGGTAATCGCGGGCATGGGTGCGGTTGGTGGTGCCGACTTCGTGCAGGCGCACGCCGGCGCGGGCCATGATGTCGGGGATGCGGAAGGCGCCGCCGATTTCGATCAGCTCACCGCGCGAGATGATGCCTTCCTTGCGCACGCCGAGGCTGTTAAGGGTCAGCAGCACGGCGGCGGCATTGTTGTTGACCACGGTGACGGCTTCGGCGCCGGTCAGTTCGCGGATCAGGCCTTCGATCAGATCGTCACGATCACCGCGCTTGCCGCTGGCCAGATCGAACTCGAGATTGAGCGGATAGCGTGCGGCCATTTGCACTGCTTCGATGGCTTCTTCGGGCAGCAAGGCGCGACCGAGATTAGTGTGCAGCACCGTGCCGGTCAGGTTGAATACCCGGCGTACCTGACTGCGCCGCTGTTGCGCCAAGCGTTCGCCGACGCGGCCGGCGAGCACTTCGGGGCCGATTTCCACAGCCGCCAATTGCCCGCTCAACACGCCGGGCCGCAGCTCATCGAGCAACTGACGCAGGCCCGTCAGCAAAGAATCCCGGCCGTAGCGCTCGGCCAACGGCACGCACGCCGGGTGACGCAACAAGCCATCAATGGACGGCAACCGCAGGGCAACGCTGGAAGACATCAGCCACTCCTGATTTCACTGAAACAATCCCTTTTGGTAGCAAGCTTGCTCCCGAAAGGGTTTCAGAAGTGTAGACGCACTGCCGGAGCTAGC
>NZ_RAZO01000463.1:0-3533 GCF_004307535.1 Pseudomonas sp. Sample_9 | reverse complement strand
GACACGCCAGCTTCAGGTGCTGGTGACCTTACGGTCGTGGAAGTTCGAGTCTTCTTCTGGGCACCAATTCAAATTCAAGGTTCAGGCCTTGGACTTCACAAAAACCCGCGAAAGCGGGTTTTTGCGTTTCTGGCTTCCTGAATTTCCGCAGGTCTTGTAAGAGCTTGTAGGAGCTGACGAGTGCAACGAGGCTGCGATCTTTTGATCTTGCTGTTGCCCGTATCTTTATCATCAAAAGCAAAATTAAAAGATCGCAGCCTTCGCCAGCTCCTACAAGATCACCTCGCCCCGCACAAGGCGCACTTGAGAAACAATATCGTTTATCATTGTTGCAAGTTTTTGCAATGCGACAGTGAGGAACCCTGCGAATGACGTTTCGAAATACCCTGCGCCGAGGCCTGACCTTCACCCTCCTCGGCCTGGCACTCGCCACTCCCCTCACCCAGGCTGCCGATGCGGTTTCCCTGACTCTCTACAACGGCCAGCACAAGGAAGTCGGCGACGCGATTGCCAAGGCTTTTGAAGCCAAGACCGGCATTCACGTCAACGTGCGCAAAGGCAGCAGCAATCAGCTCGCCAGCCAGATCATCGAAGAAGGCGACCGCTCGCCCGCCGATGTGATCTACACCGAAGAGTCGCCGCCGCTGAACAACCTCGGCGAACAGGGTCTGCTGGCCAAGGCCGATGACGCCACCCTAGCGGTTTTGCCGGAAAAATACGTCGCCGCCAACGGTACCTGGATTGGCGTTACCGCCCGCGTCCGCGTCGTCGCGTTCAATCCGAAACTGATAGATGAAAAAGACCTGCCGAAATCGGTGATGGAATTCTCAGAGCCGCAGTGGCAGGGCAAGGTCGGCTTCGTGCCGACCAGTGGCGCCTTCCAGGAGCAGGCCGTAGCAATCATCAAACTGCACGGTCGCGACGCTGCGGAGGAATGGCTGACCGGTCTGCGCGCGTTCGGCAAGACCTACAGCAACAACATGGTCGCGCTCAAAGCTGTGGAAAACGGCGAAGTCGCTACCGTGCTGGTGAACAACTACTACTGGTTCGCCCTGCAACGCGAGAAAGGCAAGCTCGATTCCAAACTGCATTACTTCACCGGCGGCGACGCTGGCGGCCTGATCACCGTGTCCAGTGCTGCCGTGCTGAAATCCAGCAAACATCCAAAAGAAGCCCAGCAATTCCTCGCCTTCATGGCCAGCGAAGAAGGTCAGCGCGTGATCACTCAGACCACCGCTGAATACCCGCTGCACAAAGGCATGGAATCGGATCGCGGCCTCAAGCCGTTCAGCGAACTGGAAGCGCCGAACGTCACCCCGGCGGATCTGGGCAACGCTGAAGAAGCGCTGGAACTGGAACGCGAAGTTGGCCTGAACTGATGGCAGCATCGTTATCGGCCCCCGCCGCGCGCGGGGGTTACGTGCCACGACGCAAACGGCCGTCGATCTGGCTGGTGCTGCCGGTATTGCTACTGGTGGTCATGAGCCTGCTGCCACTGGCCTATGTCGGACTGAAAGCCTGGCAGGCCGGATGGGCCGAGGCGCTGCACTTGTTGTGGCGCCCGTATGTGTTTGGCCTGCTGCGCAACACCTTGGCATTGATGGTCGGCGTGACGGTTACCTGCGCCGTGATAGGTCTGTCGCTAGCGTGGCTGCTGGAGCGCAGCAATCTGCCAGGGCGGCGCCTGTGGGGCGTGATCCTGTGCCTGCCGTTTGCGGTGCCGGCGTTTGTCAGCAGCTTCACCTGGGTCTCGCTCAGCGCGCAATTCGAAGGCCTAGGCGGGGCGATTCTGGTGATGAGCCTGTCGAAGTATCCGCTGATCTTCCTGCCAGTAGCGGCGACCCTGCGCAATCTCGATCCCTCCCTCGAAGAATCCGCCCGCACGTTGGGACAGAATCGCTGGGGCGTATTTTTCCGCGTCACCCTGCCGCTGCTGTGGCCATCGCTGCTGGCCGGTTCGCTGCTGATTGCCCTGCACATGCTGGTGGAATTCGGCGCGCTGTCGATCATTGGCCTGCAAACCTTCACCACGGCGATCTACCAGCAATTCGAACTGGAATTCAGCAATGCCAACGCCGCGATGCTTTCGGCGGTGTTGCTGGCGCTGTGTCTGCTGCTGTTGTGGCTGGAGCTGCGCGTGCGCGGCAAGGGCCGGCATGTGCGCACCGGACAGGGCGCAGCGCGACAGGCTGAACAGGTAAAGCTTGGACCGTGGGCGGCGCTTGGTCAGTTGTATTGCCTGTTGCTGGCGATTATCGGCAGCGGCGTTCCGCTGGGCATGTTGGCCTACTGGCTGGCGGTCGGCTCATCGGCGGCGTTCCCGGTAGCGGCGATCACCGAGGCGCTGTTGTCATCGCTGGCATTGTCATTGGGCGGTGCGGCGCTGTGCCTGGTGCTGGCGGTGCCGGTCGGGTTGCTGGTGGTGCGCTATAAAGGCCGATTGGCAATCTGGGCCGAACGCCTGCCTTATCTGTTGCACGCGCTGCCGGGGCTGGTGATTGCGTTGACGCTGGTGTATTTCGCCCTGCATTACGTGCCAGTGCTGTATCAGACGTCGGGCTTGCTGCTGATCGCCTATGCGCTGCTGTTCCTGCCATTGGCGCAGGCGCCGATCCGCACTGCGCTGAACAAGGCTGCACCGCAGCTGGAAGAAGCGGCGCGGACATTAGGCGCATCGTCGTTCACCGCGTTTTGCCGGGTGACCTTACCGATCATTTTCCCGGCACTGGGCGCAGCGTTTGCGCTGGTATTTCTTGATGCGATGAAGGAATTGACGGCAACGTTGCTGCTCAGCCCAACCGGACTCAATACATTGGCGACCGAAGTCTGGGCGCATACGGCGAATGTCGAGTTTGCGGCGGCGGCGCCTTATGCGGCGTTGTTGATTGTGGTCTCGGGGTTGCCGGTTTATCTGCTGACGACGCGGATGTATCTGAGCCGCTAAAAGATCGCAGCCTTCGGCAGCTCCTACATCGGAATTTGCGTTTCCCTGTAGGAGCTGCCGCAGGCTGCGATCTTTTGATCTTAAGCGCGGAATTGTCCCAGGCTAGCCTTCAATTGCGCAGCCAGGCCATCCAGCACCTTGCCACTGGCCGTGGTCTCCACCACTGCCTGCGCCGCTTTCTCGGCCTGTGCATGAATCGTCTCGACCCGCCCACGCACTGCCTGTGCACCCTGCGCCTGATGCGCTGCTGCTTGCGTCGCCAGACCGATCGCCGCATGCACCTGCTCAACCGAAGCCTGCACCGACTGCTGCAACCGCGCACTGTCGCGCAACACCAGCAAACCTTCGCTGGCCTGCCGTCCGGCCTGACCAATCGCCTCGACCGCCTCACGTGCGCCCTGCTGCAAAGCGACGATGTGCGCTTGAATATCGCCCGTCGAGCTCTGCGTTTTGCTCGCCAGTGCACGCACTTCATCCGCGACCACGGCAAACCCACGCCCGGTTTCACCGGCGCGCGCCGCCTCGATCGCAGCATTCAATGCCAGCAGGTTGGTCTGTTCGGCGATGCCGTGAATCACCGTCAGCACCA
>NZ_RAZO01000140.1:0-3539 GCF_004307535.1 Pseudomonas sp. Sample_9 | reverse complement strand
TTCGGATGCAGCAACAGGCGCGGCACTTCGCGGGTGGCGTTGAGAATAAAGGTGTAAGGCCCCGGCAGGTGCGCCTTGAGAATGCGGAAAGTGCCGGTGTCGATCTTGGCGTAATTGCCCAGTTGCGACAGGTCGCTGCAGATCAGCGCGAAGTTGTGCTTTTCATCAAGCTGACGCAGCCGGCGCACACGCTCGATGGCGGTCTTGTCGCCAATCTGGCAACCGATGGCGTAGGACGAGTCCGTGGGATAAATCACCACCCCGCCCTTGCGGATGATCTCGACCGCCTGTTTGATCAGGCGCGCTTGCGGGTTTTCCGGATGTATCTGGAAAAATTGACTCACATTCTCTACCTGTTCAGACGGCGGCAATATCTGTGTCATGTTTGAACCGACACCACAGGGGTGGAAGGTCCTCGGGAACCGGCCGGTACTGGCCGATCTCGGACCAGCCGCCAGGGCCATGGAAGTCACTGCCGGCGCTGACCAGCAGACCGAACTCACGGGCAAGGATCGCCAGGCTGCCCACCTGCTCTGCGGGCTGATGGCCATTGACCACCTCGATAGCATGCCCGCCTGCTTGAATATAGTCGGCAATCAGCTTTCGGCGCTTGCTACGGGTGAAATCGTAGTGCCAGGGATGCGCCAGGCTGACCCAGGCACCGGCGGCGCGCAGGGTGGCGACGGTGTCTTCGAGGGTCGGCCAGTGCAGCTTGACGTCGCCGAGCTTGCCAGCGCCGAGCCATTTGCGAAACGCCTCGGCGCGATCCTTTACGTAACCTTCACGCACCATCCAGTCAGCGAAATGCGGCCGGGCCGGTGCGTTGCCGCTGTCGCCCAGTTCCTGCTGGATCTGCCGGGCGCCGTCGAGAGCACCGGGCATGCCCTTGAGAGCGAGCTTGCGGCTTATTTCTTCCGACCGCAGCCAGCGGCCATCGTGCAATTTGGCGATCGCTTCGACCAACGGCGCGGCGTTGACGTCGAAACCGTAGCCCAGCACGTGAATAGTCGCCCCGCCCCAGGTGCAGGACAATTCGACGCCGTTGACCAGTTGCATGCCCAACTCGGTGGCGGCAGTACGCGCCTCGGCGAGCCCCTCAAGGGTGTCGTGGTCGGTCAACGCCAGGACTCGCACGCCGTTTTCGAACGCTCGCGCAACCAGAACCGCAGGCGCCAGGGCGCCGTCGGAGGCCGTGCTGTGGCAGTGCAAATCAACATTCACGGGGAGTTGTAACCTCAAATCAGCTGGCGCTATCGCGCGCCCATATGTTTGTTATTATGCCGCCACATCCAGCTTCTGGCTCTCACTGTGAAACAATTCATCGATTTCATCCCGCTTCTGCTGTTCTTCATCGTTTACAAACTTGATCCACGGGTCGTCGACATTGCCGGCCAGCAAGTGACCGTAGGCGGTATCTACAGCGCCACGGCGATGCTGATCATCAGCTCCCTGGTGGTGTACGGCGCGCTGTTCATCAAGCAGCGCAAGCTGGAAAAGAGCCAATGGCTGACGCTGATCGCCTGCCTGGTATTCGGCAGCCTGACGCTGGCCTTCCACAGCGAAACCTTCCTGAAATGGAAAGCGCCGGTGGTCAACTGGTTGTTCGCTGCGGCGTTCATCGGCAGCCATTTCATTGGCGATCGCCTGCTGATCAAACGCATCATGGGCCACGCGCTGACCCTGCCAGACCCGGTCTGGACGCGCCTGAACATCGCCTGGATCGGCTTCTTCCTGTTTTGCGGCGCGGCCAACCTGTTCGTCGCCTTCACCTTCCAGAGCATCTGGGTCGACTTCAAGGTGTTCGGCAGCCTGGGCATGACCGTGCTGTTCCTGGTCGCACAGGGCGTTTACCTGTCGCGCCATCTGCATGACACCGATACCACAACGCCTAAAACCGAGGACTGACATGCTCTACGCCATCATTGCCACCGACGCTGCCAACTCGCTGGAAGCTCGCCTGGCCGCACGCCCCGCTCATCTGGAACGCCTGCAAGCGCTCAAGGGCGAAGGCCGCATCGTGCTGGCCGGCCCGCACCCGGCCGTCGACAGCAATGATCCGGGCGCAGCGGGTTTCACCGGCAGCCTGATCGTCGCCGAGTTCGACTCCCTCAGCGCCGCCCTGGCCTGGGCCGATGCCGATCCGTACATTGCCGCCGGCGTCTACGCCAACGTGATCGTCAAGCCGTTCAAGCAAGTCCTGCCGTAATCCGGTGTTGAAATGCCGAAGGGATTTATGTGGCGAGGGGATTTAGCGAAACGTCGCACCGCCCCGCTGGGTGGCGAAGCCGCCCCAAACCCATCCAACGCGGAATGTCTGACACACCGCGTTCAATAACTCACGACTGCTGCGCAGCCGAACGGGGATAAATCCCCTCGCCACAATCGCTCATTATTCTCGTTTGCCTGCCGACAACCTGCCCAATATCCATTTGGAAACAGGTGTCGCGATGCGCAAGGGTCCGTTGTGTCTGATGTTGCTCACGTTGTCGATCATGGCCCCCGCCCATGGTGATGAAACCACCGAAGGCGGCAGCTCCACGCCATTGTCGCTGAGCGCCGGCAGCCAGATCACCGAGCTGCAACAGCGGCTCAAGGCCAGTGAGCAGCAGCGCGAAGAACTGAACAAACAACTGCAAAATGCCGACAACACTCGCGAAAGCGCCCAGCTCGCCCGGCTGCGCCAGGAGAACCAGCGTCTGAAGCTGCAACTCAAGGAAGCCCAGGGCAGCCCGCTGCCGCGTTTGCTGACCGATCAACAGCAGTGGTTCGTCACTGGCGCCGGGGTAGCGCTATTGGCGCTGCTCTGCGGTATCTTTGCCAGTGGTGCAAGCCGAAAACGTCGGCAATGGCTAAATTGAGTGAGTCATGAGCGAGCTGTTACTGATTGATGATGACCAGGAGTTGTGCGAACTCCTGAGTAGCTGGTTGAGCCAGGAAGGCTTCCAGGTGCGCGCCTGCCACGACGGCCAGAGCGCGCGCAAGGCGTTGGCCGAAACCGCCCCGGCGGCGGTGGTGCTGGACGTGATGCTGCCCGACGGCAGCGGTCTGGAACTGCTCAAGCAATTGCGCAACGACCACGCCGACCTGCCGGTGCTGATGCTGTCAGCGCGTGGCGAACCGCTGGACCGCATCCTCGGCCTCGAACTGGGCGCCGACGATTACCTGGCCAAACCCTGCGACCCCCGCGAACTGACCGCGCGCCTGCGCGCCGTGTTGCGCCGCAGCCATCCCGCCGCTGTGTCAACGCAACTTGAGCTGGGCGACCTGAGTTTCAGCCCGGTGCGCGGCGTGGTCAGCATCGACGAAAAAGAACTGACCCTGACCGTCTCCGAAAGCCGCCTGCTCGAAGCCCTGCTCAAACAGCCGGGCGAGCCGCTGGACAAACAGGAACTGGCGCAACTGGCCCTCGGCCGCAAGCTGACCCTGTACGACCGCAGCCTCGACATGCACGTCAGCAACCTGCGCAAAAAAATCGGCCCCCACCCCGACGGCCGCCCGCGCATCGTTGCGCTGCGTAGCCGTGGTTACTACTACAGCCT
>NZ_RAZO01000065.1:0-3563 GCF_004307535.1 Pseudomonas sp. Sample_9 | reverse complement strand
TGTGCGCGGCGGATCTGGATGGCAAACCGCTGTTCGATCTGGAAGGCGAGGCGAGCGTGCCGTTGCTGGCGTACAGCGCCGGGGCGTTTCTCGGCCGTTCGGTGAACGGCTTGCTGCGCCAGCGCCAGTTGCGCTTCACCACGATCTACGAAACCGCGATGGCCGACAGCCTGAAAAGCATGGCGCTGGAAGGCCTCGGCATTGCCTGGGTGCCGCAACTGAGCGTACGCGCAGAGTTGGCGCGCGGTGAGCTGGTGGTGTGCGGCGGCCCGCAATGGCATGTGCCGCTGGAGATTCGTTTGTACCGCTGCGCGCTGGTGCGCAAGGCCAACGTGCGGTTGCTGTGGCGCAAGCTTGAAGGCGGTGCTGCCCAAAACGCTTGAAGCTGATGAAGATCGAATGTGGGAGCGAGCCTGCTCGCGAATGCGCAGTGTCAGGCGCTGAGGTACGTCTGACACAACGCTTTCGCGAGCAGGCTCGCTCCCACAGGGGGATTTTTGCGCTGTTCTTTCGCTGACCTCAAGGTCAATAAAACCGGGCCTTTCGCTCATTTGACAGATGGTCGTTTCGGGGGCTGTTTATTGCTTTCTTTGCGGTATACTGCGCGGCCTTCGGCCGGCACGTCCGGCCATTTTTCGTACAATCAAGCCACGCAACCTGCGTGGCTTGTTGTTTTATGACGCGCCTGCGGGCGCTCCAGAGAGAAGAGGCGCGACGATGAGTGCACTGGTTGGCGTGATCATGGGCTCCAAGTCCGATTGGTCCACCCTTAGCCACACCGCCGATATGCTGGAAAAGCTCGGCATCCCGTACGAGGTCAAGGTGGTCTCTGCCCACCGCACCCCGGATCTGCTGTTCCAGTACGCCGAAGAGGCTGAAAGCCGCGGCATCGAGGTGATCATCGCCGGTGCCGGTGGCGCAGCCCACCTGCCAGGCATGTGTGCGGCCAAGACCCACCTGCCGGTGCTGGGCGTGCCGGTGCAGTCGGCCATGCTCTCGGGCGTCGATTCGCTGCTGTCGATCGTGCAGATGCCGGCCGGCATTCCGGTCGCCACCCTGGCCATCGGCAAGGCCGGCGCAATCAACGCCGCCCTGCTCTCGGCGAGCATCCTCGGCGCCAAGCATCCACAGTTCCACGCGGTGCTGAAAACCTTCCGTGCCGAGCAGACAGACAGCGTCCTGGACAATCCAGACCCACGTATTGCCTGAGGTTGTTGAGATGAAGATCGGTGTAATCGGTGGCGGCCAGTTGGGCCGCATGTTGGCCCTGGCGGGCACTCCGCTGGGCATGAACTTCGCTTTTCTCGACCCTGCGCCGGACGCTTGCGCCGCGGCGTTGGGCGAACACCTGCGGGCCGATTACGGCGATCAGGATCATCTGCGCCAACTGGCCGATGAAGTCGATCTGGTGACCTTCGAATTCGAGAGCGTCCCGGCCGAAACCGTGGCGTTTCTTTCGCAATTCGTGCCGGTCTACCCGAGCGCCGAAGCCCTGCGCATCGCTCGTGACCGCTGGTTCGAAAAGAGCATGTTCAAAGACCTCGGCATTCCGACCCCGGCCTTCGCCGACATCCAGTCGCAAGCCGACCTGGACGCCGCCGTCGCTTCGATCGGTCTGCCGGCCGTGCTGAAAACCCGCACCCTGGGTTACGACGGCAAGGGCCAGAAAGTCCTGCGCAAGCCGGAAGATGTTGCCGGTACGTTCGCCGAACTGGGCAGCGTTGCCTGCCTGCTGGAAGGCTTCGTGCCATTCACCGGCGAAGTGTCGCTGATCGCCGTGCGTGCCCGCGATGGCGAAACGAAGTTCTATCCACTGGTGCACAACACCCACGACAGCGGCATCCTCAAGCTGTCCGTCGCCAGCACCGATCACCCGTTGCAGGCGCTGGCCGAAGATTATTCCAGCCGTGTGCTCAAGCACCTCGACTACGTCGGCGTGATGGCTTTCGAGTTCTTCGAAGTCGACGGTGGCCTGAAAGCCAACGAAATCGCCCCGCGCGTGCACAACTCCGGGCACTGGACCACTGAAGGCGCCGAGTGCAGCCAGTTCGAAAACCACCTGCGTGCCGTGGCCGGCCTGCCGCTGGGTTCGACCGCCAAGGTCGGCGAGAGCGCGATGCTCAACTTCATCGGCGTAGTGCCGCCGGTGGAAAAAGTCATCGCCATCGAAGACTGCCATCTGCATCACTACGGCAAAGCTTTCAAGGCCGGACGCAAGGTCGGCCATGCCAACCTGCGCTGCGCCGACATGGCCACGCTGCAGGCGCAGATCATCAAGGTCGAAGCGCTGATCGCCGAGTAAACCAGTTTCATGTGGCAGCGGCGGAACCATTCAGGGGCCGCCGTTCTCTCATGGCAGGATGCCAAAGTCTGTCTAGGCTTTGGCATATCTACCAAATCAGAGGGAAATGCCATGGGAATTATCGGAACCATCTTTATCGGCTTGATCGTCGGCCTGCTGGCTCGGTTCCTGAAACCGGGCGATGACAGCATGGGCTGGATCATGACCATCCTGCTCGGTATCGGCGGTTCGCTGGCAGCCACCTACGGCGGCCAGGCTCTGGGCATCTATCAGGCGGGCGAGGGCGCGGGTTTCCTCGGCGCACTGGTTGGCGCTGTCGTGTTGCTGGTGATCTACGGTCTGATCAAAAAGAACTGATCGAAAGCGACAAAGCCCTCTCGGCCAGCGCGGCCGGGAGGGCTAGAATGCGCGGCGACTCACCGTCCATTCCTTTGCCTGCCGAGCACCTTCATGCGCCGTCTTCTGTTGACTCTCTTCTTGCTGGGCAGTTATCTCGCCCACGCCGGCGAACTGCCGGAAACCGACTGGCTGGAACTGATGCCCAAGTCGGATCAAAAGGCCCTCGAGGCCATGCCGGAAATCGACCACAACTCTCCCGAAGCCAGCGGCACCTTCACCGAGAAGGGCGGGATGAAACAGGCCAAGGGTCTGCCAGCGGTGATGTATTCAACGAAAACCGTGGCGTCGATGAACGACAAGCACATCCGCATCGGTGGTTACCCGGTGCCGCTGGAGTCCGATGCCAAGGGCCGCAGCACGCTGTTCTTCCTCGTTCCGTATCCCGGCGCCTGCATCCACGTGCCCCCACCGCCGCCCAATCAACTGGTGCTGGTGCGTTATCCGAAAGGGTTGAAGCTGGAGGACATCTACACACCGCTATGGGTGACCGGCACGCTGAAGATCGAAAAGGTCAGCAATGATCTGGCGGATGCAGCGTATGCGCTGGAGGCGGAGAAGGTGCGGGTGGTGGAGGAAGCTGACCTCTAAAGCAAAAGATCGCAGCCTTCGGCAGCTCCTACATTGGAATGCATTTTCCTGTAGGAGCTGCCGAAGGCTGCGATCTTTTGATCTTAAAGCGGTTTGCTGGCCACGCTAACGCCCAAGGTATGGCTCTCCCCCGGCGCCAGCGTGACGATGTCATCCATCACATTGGCCGTCTCGATGCACAGCATGCGCTGCCAGCCATCGTTGTCCATGTCCGGCAGTGCGGCGGCGCGGTCGATCCACGGGTTCCAGATCACCGCCGTGCGCGAGCCGGTAG
>NZ_RAZO01000422.1:0-3582 GCF_004307535.1 Pseudomonas sp. Sample_9 | reverse complement strand
CCTCGGTCTTAAAGAATAGTTACTGAAGCCTATAACAACAGATTCTCGTGGAGCCTCGCTGATGAAATCCTATGAAGTCAATTTTGACGGTCTAGTGGGGCCGACCCATAACTACGGTGGTCTGTCCTACGGCAACGTCGCCTCGCAGAGCAACAGTCAGCAATCCTCGAATCCGAAGGAAGCGGCGCTGCAAGGTCTGGCGAAGATGAAAGCGCTGATGGACATGGGCTTTCAGCAAGGCGTGCTGGCTCCGCAGGAACGTCCCGACGTGGCCGCGCTGCGCCGTCTGGGCTTCAGCGGGACTGACGCGCAAGTGATCGAACGCGCCGCCAAAGAAGCGATGCCGCTGCTGGTCGCCAGTTGCTCGGCGTCGAGCATGTGGGTGGCCAACGCCGCCACGGTCAGCCCGAGTGCCGACACCGCTGACGGCCGCGTGCACTTCACCGCTGCCAACCTCAATTGCAAATACCACCGCAGCATCGAACACCCGACCACCAGCCGCGTGCTCGGGGCGATGTTCGCCAATCAACAGCACTTCGCCCATCACGCCGCCTTGCCGGCAGTGGCGCAGTTCGGCGACGAAGGCGCGGCCAACCACACGCGTTTCTGCCGTGAATACGGCGAAGCGGGCGTCGAGTTTTTCGTGTTCGGCCGCAGTGCGTTCGACAACCGTTTCCCGGCGCCGCAGAAATACCCTGCACGCCAGACCCTCGAAGCCTCGCAAGCCGTGGCGCGTCTGCACGGTCTGCGTGACGAAGGCGTGGTCTATGCGCAGCAGAATCCCAACGTCATCGATCAGGGCGTGTTCCACAACGACGTGATCGCCGTGGGCAACGGTGAAGTGCTGTTCTATCACGAGGACGCGTTCCTCGAGACCGACAAGATGCTCGCCGAACTGCAAGGCAAGCTGGCCAAGGTTGGTGGCAACTTCCAGTCGGTGTGTGTGCCGCGTTCGGCAGTCAGCGTCGATGACGCGGTGCGTTCCTACCTGTTCAACAGCCAGTTGCTGTCGCGTGCCGATGGTTCGATGCTGCTGATCGTGCCGCAGGAATGCCAGGCCAACGAACGCGTCTGGGCTTATCTGCAGAGCCTGACCAGCTCCGGTGGGCTGATCCGCGAAGTGAAGGTCTTCGATCTCAAGCAAAGCATGCAGAACGGCGGTGGCCCGGCATGTCTGCGTCTGCGCGTGGCGCTGAATGAAACCGAACTGGCGGCGGTCAACCCAGGGGTTATCATGACGGCCCCGTTATACGGTTCGTTGACCGCATGGGTCGAAAAGCACTACCGCGACCGCCTGAGCGAAACCGATCTGGCGGACCCGCAGTTGCTGCTTGAATGCCGGACGGCACTGGATGAACTGACGCAAATCCTTAAACTGGGCGCGGTTTATCCCTTCCAGATCAATTGATCGCCGGCGCGCTGCCTGAACGCGGCGCGCGGCGTGTCACCCCAAGAGAGTAAAAACATGAGCGATTCCCTGCAGCTGATCCTTGAAGACACCGACGGCACGCAATTGCAAACCTCGTGCACCCGCGTCGCGGTGATGTGGCAAGGCAAAGAGCTGTGGATCCAGCAGGACGGCCGTGGCCAGCTGCTGATCGGCGTGGACGTCGAGGAAGGTGACGAAGAGTACGCCAACCTGCTGCTGCGCCCATTGGCGACTAATCTGGTAAGTCTGCAACTGGAAATGGAACCGGCCGACCTCGGCGCTGACGAGGATCACGTACACGGCCCGGATTGCAACCACGACCACTAAGGAAACCGCTCTATGCTCGCCCTCGGCAAACTGCTTGAACTGACCCTCGCCGGCCGCGAACCGGCGGAGAAGACTCAACTGACTGTCGAAGGCGTGCGCATGCGCTGGTTGAGCGAAGGGGCGCTGGAAGTCCGGCCCCCGGAAGCGCGCGACAATGGCTTGGACCTGCTGCTGTCGGCAGGCATCCATGGCAATGAAACCGCACCGATCGAGTTGCTCGATCGGTTGCTGCACGACATTGCACGCGGCGATCTCAAGCCGCGCGCACGCATTCTGTTCCTGTTCGGCAACCCGGAAGCGATCCGCAAGGGCGAGCGTTTCGTCGAGCAGGATGTCAATCGGCTGTTCAACGGCCGCCACGAACAAAGCAGCGGCTCGGAAGCTTTGCGCGCCTGTGAGCTGGAACGGCTGGCGGCGAGTTTCTTCAGCAAGCCCGATCGCCAGCGTCTGCACTACGACCTGCACACGGCGATTCGTGGCTCGAAAATCGAACAGTTCGCCTTGTACCCGTGGAAGGAAGGGCGCCAGCATTCCCGTCGCGAACTTGCGCGCCTGCGCGCCGCCGGCATGGAAGCAGTGCTGTTGCAGAACAAGCCATCCATCGTCTTCAGTTCGTACACCTACGACAAACTCGACGCCGAGGCTTTCACCCTGGAACTGGGCAAGGCGCGGCCGTTCGGGCAGAACGACGGCGTCAACGTCTCACTGCTGGAAACCCGTCTGAAGCAGATCATCGAAGGCACTGAGCCGGAGACAGAAGAAGGGCTGGACGGTTTGCAGCTGTTCAGCGTGGCGCGGGAAATCATCAAGCACAGCGATGCGTTCCGCCTGAATCTGCCGGCGGACATCGAGAACTTTTCCGAGCTGGAGCCGGGTTATGTGCTGGCCGAAGACCTGGCCAATACCCGCTGGGTGATCGAAGAGCAGGGCGCACGAATCATCTTCCCCAACCCCAAGGTCAAGAACGGCTTGCGCGCCGGCATCCTGATCGTCCCGGCCACTGACGAAAACCTCGCCTGATAGCGACATCTGAATCGGCACAAAACCAATGTGGGAGCGAGCCTGCTCGCGAAAGCGGTCTACCAGTCAACTTGTCGTCGGCTGGCAGTCCCTCTTCGCGAGCAGGCTCGCTCCCACATTTGATTTGAGTGAGGTCAAAAACTCACTCGACGTTACACGGCTACCGCACGCGGCTCTGTACGACGCAGCGCACGAACTTTCTGCAGCGTGTCCGCGCAAGTCCGCGCTGCTTCCTGGCCCTTGTGCACAAAGTGCTCGAAGAAGAACTTCTGATGCTCTTCGCCCGAATGGAAGTGATGCGGGGTCAGCGACACCGAGAACACCGGCACTTCGGTTTCCAGCTGCACCTGCATCAGGCCGCTGACCACCGATTGCGCAACGAATTCGTGGCGATAAATGCCGCCGTCCACCACCAGGGCGGCGGCGACGATGCCGGCGTAACGGCCGGACTTGGCCAGCAGCTTGGCGTGCAGCGGCATTTCAAAGGCGCCGCCGACTTCGAAGAAATCGATGTCCGATTCCTGATAGCCCTGCACCAGCATTTCAGCGACGAAGCCTTTACGGCTCTGGTCGACGATTTCCTTGTGCCAGCAGGCCTGGATGAACGCGACGCGCTCGCCCTGTGGGTGTTTGCTTTTGCTGTCGATAGCGGTGGGTTGCATGTTCTGACTCCTGTTTGTGTGAAAAACAGGGCGTTATGAATCGAAAGGGATGCAAGGGTGCGAACGCAGGCACGGATGCACGCGGACGGCCCTTTGGCGTCGATCCCGTTCTCTCTTCATCCGGACTATGACCGTCGGCCCCGG
>NZ_RAZO01000041.1:0-754 GCF_004307535.1 Pseudomonas sp. Sample_9 | reverse complement strand
CGCACGACGTGGCCAAGGCCAAGGCGCTGCTGGCCAAGGCCGGCTTGAAGGATGGTTTCCAGACCACAATCTGGACGCGGCCGTCGGGCAGCCTGCTCAACCCGAACCCGAGCCTCGGCGCGCAAATGCTGCAATCGGATCTGGCCGAGATCGGCATCCAGGCAGAAATTCGTGTGATCGAATGGGGCGAGCTGATTCGTCGCGCCAAGGCCGGCGAGCATGATCTGCTGTTCATGGGTTGGGCCGGCGACAACGGCGACCCGGACAACTTCCTCACGCCGCAGTTTTCCTGCGCGGCGGTGAAGTCCGGAACCAACTTCGCGCGGTACTGCAACGCCGATCTGGACAAGCTGATCAGCGCCGGCAAGACCACCAGCGAGCAAGGCGTGCGCACCAAGCTGTATGAACAGGCACAGGCACAGATCCAGCAGCAGGCGTTGTGGCTGCCACTGGCGCACCCGACGGCCTACGCTTTGACGCGCAAGGATGTTCAGGGTTATTCCGTCAGCCCGTTCGGACGGCAGGATTATTCCAAGGTCAGCCTCAAATAACCTGTCTGACACAAACCGGTGGATGTAAACAATCTGTGGGAGCGAGCCTGCTCGCGAAAGCGGTCTGTCAGCAAACAATGATGCTGACTGATACAACGCCTTCGCGAGCAGGCTCGCTCCCACAGGGTCCAGAATTGGCGCCGAGAACTACATCCAGCCACACTCCGCCATCGACAGCGGTTCGCCGTCTCCGATGATGAAGT
>NZ_RAZO01000213.1:17556-84275 GCF_004307535.1 Pseudomonas sp. Sample_9 | reverse complement strand
AACTTGACCGCCTCGAGGTCGGAGGCCGGCACCACGACCGTCGCCTTCTCCACCGCATAGGAACGGTTGCTACCGGGCACGATCAACAAGCGCGACGTGTAGACCTTGTCGCGAAATTTCAAGGACTCAGGCGATGAGAACGTTGAGGATGCAATTGCCTGCTCCGAGGACGTTTGCACCTCAGTTGAGGTCGTATCGATCTTGGCCATGTATTTTCTCCAGGCATGAAAAAGCCCGCACTGGGCGGGCTGGATAAATGTTTGGGTTAATGCTTGTGGTGGTTGTCGCTGTTGCCGGCGGCCATGATGTTGCCAGCGCCGTCGATGTTGCCCGTTACGGATAACGCGCCGTCGATATTGACAGGCCCTTTGATATTCACGGTCGCTTCAAGATCAATCGTCCCCGACTTCACCGTTACCGCGTTATCCGTAACGACGACGTCCGTGCCGCCGACCTTGATCGCCGCCGTGCCACTCGGCAGGGCGATGGTGTAAGACTTGGCCTGCCAGTCGTAGACCAGCGAGCCGCCATCATCGAAGCGCCAGACCTCGACATGGTCGCGATTATCTGGCGGCGGTCCAGCATTGCCATACAGGCCCGGGACAAACGTGCCTTGCGACACGTCACCGCTGGGACTGATCAAACTGCCCTGCTCGCCCAAAGACGGCGCCCGCCAGTGCCTTGCCTTGCCGGCGGCGATGCTGTGCCAGCGCACCCAAGCGCTGACCCATTCACTGCCGTCTGACACGCGACATACCGGCGGTGACGCGGACAGATCCACCGCGACCACGTAGCAAGCCTTTACCGCCCCCGCGATCATGCGGTCATGCTGAGCGCTGGCATAACTCATGACAGATCCTCGGGCCTGAATGGGCCGTCACCAGGTTCAACATCAAACACCAACGTTCCCGGCGGTTCGTCCGGCCACGGCCATTCCTCAACGCCGAGATAAACCTGCTGAGTCCACTCCACCAGCCACACCGTGTATCCATCCAGGTGCGGCTGGGTCCAGTCCTGCAGCGATTGCACAAACTCGGCGGGTTCAACTGCCAACCCCCACGTCTGCGAACGCAGCAGCACCGCCAACTGCGTCGCTAATTGCACGGCCTGTTGATGATGGTGCGCCTTGATCGGGTCAACAATGATCCGAGCCTCGAACTTGCAGACCAGCGAGGTTTCGCCGGTGCCGATATCGGTACCCGGCTCGATCTCGGCCACCTCCAGAAACACCGCTGGCAGCAACACGCGATCCTTAATGTCTGGCCAGGCCGTGACGTCCTGCACGCCAGGCAAGTGGGTACGCAGATGCTGTTCTACCGCCCGATAAAGCTGGCTCAGGCTGAACGGTTCTTCAGACATTGCCGATCCTCTTGAGGTATTTCTGCAGCTCAAAGTTGAGTTCCTGTTTGAGGATCTCCAGCAGGCGCTCATCTGCTTTTTTTACCCAGCTTTCGAAGTGCGGCCGGGCTTGCTCCAGCGATACCTTGGCCTTGGCCAGCGGGAATCGACTGCCGTTTTCGGCGACCCAACCCGAACTCGGCCCGCGACCGGGTGACACCGTGCTGTCGGGGTAGTCATCCGCGTTGAAATGCTTGCTGGCCGTGCGTATCCAGATATCGGGTTTGTTGCCGTAGACCTTTTTCAGAAAGGCACCTTGGTAACGCCGCCCCGCTACTGACACGCCGCTGTTGCTTTGCCGCGCCCGGCCGATCCGGCTGGACTCGATGGCGTTCAAACCGAACCACAGCTTGCCGCTCGCGGCACCGCCGGAAACTGGGTAGCTGCGCAACCGCTGACGGACCGCCGCAACTGCGATGCGTTCTGAGCGACTGACCGCTCGGGCGATGTGCGTGCGCAACCAACCCAACGTCTTGTTGATCGCGCGCCGATGCGCCGCCGCAGCCGCTTTCGGCACCACCTTGGCAAAGTCCTGGAACGCCTGAAAGTCTGCGGCCGAGGACTGGATGGAGATCATCCCGCCCCCGGCCGAGGGTTTGAAATAGCTGCCGACACTCATGGGCGCAACCTCAAAATCAAAGCGACCAGACCGTCACCGCTCGGTTCGAGCTGGATCAGGTCGTAGTCGCCGCCGCCATCCAAGGCAGGCAAGTCAACGCTGACCAGCATGCCTTGCTGCAGACCTTGCGAATCGCTGACGCGGATCTCGAAGCGAGGCTCGCGCAACCCGGTGTTGAGCTTGCCGAACTTGGGTTGCAGCCAAGGCGCGGCGAACATGCCGAACACTGGCTCTTCGCGACCTTCGATCCGTGCAGTGTCGCCCAGCGTTTCGAACACCACCGCGTCGACCTCGGCGATCAGATCGCGAAAGCCCACGGTCAGAGTTCCAGCAGGATCTGAGCGCGCGGTCGAGTGCAAAGATGCAGAGGGTTCGACTGCGCCTCACCGGCCATGCCTTTGTTGAAGGGCAGCGGCTCGATCATGCTGTAGTACGGAATGCCCTGGGTGTTGACCGTTTCCATGTAGTCGGCCGGCGCGAACACCGAGATGTACAGATCCGGCACGCCTTCAGGCACCAGCAGTGCCTTGTCGTCGCGGACGAAAGACACACCGGCGACCTTGCCACGATAGCGCTCCCAGATGATGCCGCCGAACTCGAAGCTTTCGCGCGCATCACCACGCAAGGCCGCCGCTTGCTGACTGTTAAGGTAGGTTTCTTTGACCGACTTATGAACGATCAGCTTGTTCCAGAAGTTCTTGCCGCAGAAGGCGCGCGAGCCGGTGCTGGTCACGCTGCCCAGCGCATCCTCCTGCATGTCCAGCGCCTCACCGCACTTAACCCGCAGCTCGGTACCGGCTTCAGTCAGCCCCATGGACAACTTCTGACGCTGAACACCGAAGCGCTCATACAAGTCCAGCAGCACCGTCGAACCATCAGCGTCGAGGATCTGGCCGTTGAGTGCGCCCATGCGCTGGAATTCATGCGTGGCGTCCAACTGTCGACGCGCCTTTGCCAGGCGTGCATTGACAACATCCTGCACCGCCTGCAGCTCAGTGCGAGTGCCGAAGGCGCGGATGCCTTGGATCTCATCCGCCTTGATCGTGAAGCGCTCAGGCAGGTGGACGGTGTTGAACGGGATCAGGTTGCGCTTGCTCGCAGCAACCACCAGGCCAGAACCACCGCGCTCACCGGCCGGCACCAGTGCCAGGGTGTCACCGTCCTTTTCAATCTGCACGGTCAGGGTGGTAATGCCTTCCTCGCGGAACAGGCCCAAGGCGCTGATACGGCCCGGCAGGTACGGTTGATCATTGAGTGCAGCGGTCAGCGAGGTAACGGTAAACGCTTCGTCTTCAAAAATGGCGATATCGGCCATGGGTACTCTCCAGAAACGAAAAATCCCGCACGCGGCGGGATGCATGAAAGAAGGAAACGTCTTAGCGGACGATCACAGAATGTGCGGCTAAGGCTTTTTCGGCAGCCAGATCGAGGCCAGTCAAATGCGCTTCACTGACCTCGGCCAACCGCACCACGGCACGACCGCGACGCACCACGTCGGATTCGCCGAGCGGGCCGTAGAGAATGGCGACAGCGTTTTCGGTGCCGTCCTCAGCAGTCGGGTCGTAGGGTGCGAATTCGCCGGAGGCGATCACCAGCCCGAGGATTTGTCCCGGCCACAATGCTGGGCCGGCCGCGACGTTGATCGCTTCACGCGAAATGGTGCCGGCGCCTTCGGACAGCAGGAATTCACCTGCGTGCATCGGTTCCTGTTTGATGGTCATGCTCGTGCTCCTTTCGCGCTTTGCGCGGTTCCAGTTTGGGCCGCTTGGCGAGCAGCCCAAATCGAGTTGGGATCAGGTTGTTTGGCCAGCACCTTGGGCGCTGGGTCGTCCGCCAGCGGCAGACTGTTGTCGATCTCGAAGCCTTTACCGCTGGTGACAATCTTGTCGAACAGACGCGCCCGCACCGCCGGCGCATCCAGACCTGCCGCGACATACTCGGCGCTGAACTCAGGCAGCCGCGCGGCGACGCAAAGGTCATTCACCGCCTTGGCGCGTGCCAGGCCGGCCAAAACGATTTCTTCACTTTCAAGCTTGGTGGACTTGAGCAGCGGTTCGACCAGGTTGATGATGCCTGCCGCCGTACAGCGTTGAGTGATCAACAGCGCCAACTTGGACGAGTCGACTACAGGCGGCACCAGCGGCGGATCGACAGGCTCAAGATCCGGATCCGGTTCAGATGGCTCATCGAGCTGGGCCAGCAGTTCAGCCGGTGCGTTCTGGAATCGTTGCAGCACCGCGCCTTGACCGAGACAGGCTTTGACCTTGACGCCGTCGCCCACTTCATCGGCCAGACCCAAAGACACCGCTTCGTTGGCGGTCAGCCAGGTTTCGGCCGCCACCAAACGCCGCAGCTCCACCTCATCAATTTCGGGGGCTTTGGCCTTGTACGCGGCAATGATCGCTTCCATGGTTTGATCGAGAACATCGGCTATCTTGCGAAAGCCTTCGGCATCACCGGCAGCGTAAGTCCACGGGTTGTGGATCATCAACATTGCGTTGGAAGCGATCACCACCCGGTGGGCACCGCATACGGCGACACTGGCGGCGCTCGCTGCCAGCGCATCAATCCGCCCGGTGCAGCGCTCGCCCAGACGCGACAGCGCGTTGTGCATAGCCAGACCATCGAAAAGATCGCCGCCGATGCTGTTGAACGCGGCGACCACCGGTGAAACGCCGTCATCCATGGCACGCAGATCCTGCACGAACTGATTGGCAGTGATGCCCCACGCGCCGATCTCGCCATAGACGAAAACCTCGATCACCCGCTCGGTGGCCTCTCCGCTGGCCTGCAGGGCGTACCAGGTCTTGTCCTGAACCTCGACGCGCTTTCCCGCGCGGTTGTAAATGCGCGGTCGCGCTTGTTTGCTCATGGTTGCTCCTTGTCGTCGGTGTCTTCGACGGCATCAAGGGTGTTGTAGTTGAGGCCCAGTTTTGTGGCCCGTGCCAGATCGGCAGCGTTTTCCAGATCGACCGTTTCGGCGTCGTAGCCGGTGCGCAGCACCATCTCGCTGCGAGAAGAAAACCCGGCCTGTACTTCCATCCGCCGCGCCTGTACGTCCTGTACTGGCTGGATGTAGGCCCAGCCTTGTGGCACCCAGCGAGTGCGCA
The DNA here is from genome assembly GCF_004307535.1 of Pseudomonas sp. Sample_9. Classification (NCBI taxonomy): domain Bacteria; kingdom Pseudomonadati; phylum Pseudomonadota; class Gammaproteobacteria; order Pseudomonadales; family Pseudomonadaceae; genus Pseudomonas; species Pseudomonas sp. Sample_9. Next base: position 79,148 of record NZ_RAZO01000213.1, on the reverse strand, counting down.
GGTACTGGCGGCGCTTCTGTGCGTAATCGTCCAGTACCAGGACGCCCGACAGCACTGCCATGTCCATCCACGCGGCCCGCACAGGGCGGCAAAGTTGATGGACGTACACGCTGAATTGCAGTTGTTCCAGACGGCGGCGAAACTCATTGAGCACCACCCGCAGCGCTCGGTCGTTGATACCGCGCATGTCGCCGGTGAGGATCTCGTAAGGCGTACCCGACCCCGCTGCAGCAGCCATCAGTTGTTGCCGCATGAAGTCCGGGTAATTGTTGCCGGCGTCTGGCGGTTTGGAGAACTCAACCTCCTCTCCCGCGCCCAGTTCCTGCATGGTGCCGGGTTCGAGCGCAACCATTGGCGTGAAGCCGTCACGATCCAGATCCAACAAGGCGCCGGTAACAGGATCGCGGGGCGTTTGCCCCGACTCCGGCGCTGGCCGCTTGATGAAACCAGCGAACAGATTGGCCACCTCTTGGCGGAACAACACTGCGTCGTCGTAGTTGTCGAGACTGCGCAGGCGCTTGAGCACCGGCGACAATCGCGGCACACCGCGCAACTGGCCCGGCTCGACCGGTTCGAAGATGTGCAGCACTTGAGTCGCCGGCACGCGAACCAGCTGGTTGTACCCGGCGTTCAGCGAGGCCGCATCACGCGGATGCGACAAATACATCCAGTACGCTACACGCTTGCCGCCTGGGGTGAACTCGATACCGGCGCGGATGACGTTGCCGTTTTTGGTGGTCTCGAATTTGTCGTGCGGCACAAATTCCGGTGCGAGGATCTGCAGCTGCAGCGGAACGGCCAAGCCTTCATCCATACCGCGCGGCCGCAACCGAACGAAGCATTCGCCCGAGGTTTCAACCGTGCGCGCTACCAGCGCCTGCTGGCCGTAAAAATCGGTGCGATCATCCGCATCCGACTCATCGACCCAATCCCCCCACAACTCCTGCAGCAGTTTGCGCAACGCATCATCGTCGGTCGTAGGCCGAGGAGTGATGCCCGTGCCGATCAGATTACTGACGCGCTTGTCGATGACATTGAAGGCATACGGGTCATTGCGAACCGCCGCCCGGGAGCGCGACCGCAGGTTACGCAACGCCGGCGTGTTGATGCTGTTGATCCCGTTGTCGGGAGCGTCCCAGCCAGTGGAACGGCGCCCTTCACCAGCGCCTTCGTAACTGGCCTTGATGTTGGACGGCAGCACAAACCCGTTACGGGTCAGCGTCGGAAACTGTCGGGCCATCAGATCCCCTTCCCTGCGTGGTAAAGCCGGACCACGCGCGAACGTGGCCCAGCTGCACTCGCCAGCGACAAGCGTATTTCTTCGCGCGCCTTGAGCAGCTCATCGACCGTGCGGTACTCCACAGTACGATCGGTGTAGCGCACAGTTTTTTCACCGCGAGCAATGGCCGCCTCAACCGCGTCGAGGTGCTTTTTCGTAAAGGACATATCAGCGTCTCTTGAGGTAGCCGCTCTTACTAACGCGGCGTGGAGGAATAGCCATAGGCTGGTGGCGTGGTGTAACTGATTGAACAGAGTCAGCAGGCGGGGCGGAGTATGTTTTCGAGACAGGTAACGCCTTAGGAGTCTCATTTGAAGAACTAGGTACTTCCGGATCAGCCGGGACCGACTTGTCTTCAAACAAGTGATGCTGCATGAGCGATTGCCGTACTCGATCCCAATCACTTGCGTGATAACGACCCAAACCCAGGTACTCGGCCATCGCTAACGCGTACACCATCAAATCGAGCGCCTCGTTGCGATCCGCCTTGCCCTTCGTCCATTCAACGCGCCACTGACCTTTAACGAAACGAGCAACCTTGCGCTCGGCCACGCATTGGGCAAAGAAGTCATCAGGTAGATCCTTCGCGAAATGTAAAGCACCGGGCCCAGATTCCAGCGCGTAGCGGTTATAGATCCAGTCCTTCGCCGTATCGGTGCCGATCATCCAGAGTTCGGCACCATTCTTTTCGATGTTCCCGCGCCAATTAACATCAACGCGGGACGGACGCTGAGCGATGACCAGCTTGCCTTTACGACTCTCGCCTTTTACTGCAAAGACATTTCGCCAACGGCGAATGCGGCAGAACTGATAAACCTCATGCGTATGGTGTCCACCCGAGTCAACTGCGGTAGCGAGGATGCCCAATCCGACTCCACTAGGGTGCCGGTAGCGAGCCTTGAGTTTGGTATCTAGCGCCTCCCATGTTCTGTCGTCGGATGGGTCACCCATGATGACCTGATGGTCAATGACCCAACGCTCCAATCCGACACCCCAGCCCATTACCATGAACTCAAGACGATTGCCTTGAACGTCCACTGCGGCAGTAAGCATCAGCGCGCCCATTGGTACGGTGCCGAGCACGTAAGTTTCTTGCAGCGCTCGGGCTTGAAGCTCGTCAGCTTTGGTCTGTTCAAGCGCGCTGTCCCAAGGCAGCCCAAGCCTAGTGTTGTAAAACACCTGCATGAGCGACTGATTGCCTTTTTTCTGCTCGCTCATCGCTGAGTCGAACTCACGAGCTAGCAGGCCCCAGCTAGTCCATCCAAGGGGCGCATAAAGGGCATTGAGCTGAAAGCCGATGGTTTCGCCGTCACCGTGAGAATGAGCGCGCCACTCCCCCTTCGCCAGCATGGTCGCCTTCTCATGTTCATCGATGAGCGCGCCGCAATCAGGCCCATTGCAAAGGTACTGAACCTGAGCATACGCCTCGTCCCACTTTAGATGAGACCAGTCGAGCACCTGCATATGCTGGCAGTGTGGGCACGGCACATAAAAGTGGCGTTGATCGCTGATGCGGAAAAGATCATCAATGCGCGATGCCCCTTTGAGAGTTGGCGTGCTAGAGAAATAGAACTTGGCGTTGCGCCCAAACGTTGAGGCTCGCGCCTCCGCAAGCTTGACCGGATCGCCTTCGCTGTTCAGATCCATCTCCCAACGATCAATCTCATCGCCGTAGACGTAACGCACCGATTTTTCTGCGAGGTTGGAAGACGAGCCGGCGGTCGCAATGAACAACCGGCCACCCTCGAACTGTTTGACTCCGGAGGTATTGGTGCCCTCCCTTGAACGCGGCTTCACAATGCGTTCGCGCAACTCAGGAACCACTTCTGCAGCCTGGTCAAAACGAGCGGCAATGTCATGTGCCAAGCGCTGCGTCGGTTCCAGCAAAAGGATGTTCGCAGGCGCCATATGAATGCAGCCGCCGATCCAGTTCAAAGCAATCTGAGTTTTCATCAATTGCGAGGCAACCATTGTCACCACCCGCTTGCACGGATGCGCCGGTGATAGACATTGCATCGGTTCACGTGCGTACGGCGTGCGTGCCGTACGATAGGGTCCAGGTTCAGCACCGCCCTGGCTTTGTGGGATCCGCATGAACTGGTCGGCCCATTCGTCAACCCACAGTTCTGGCTCCGGTCGCAGCCCGCGAAAATATCCAGCGCGGTATACCTCGGTGCCGTCGGCATAACTGGTCATGGTTTATTTCCCGTGTTTGAAAGCGCACGCTGCAAATCAGCGGAAGACATCCGTTCGGCGTCTTCCAGTGTTCGGCGTAACGCTGCCAACAAGTGTTTTTCCACCATCCATGAATCGGTCATAGCCGCCAGCTCTGGGGCGATCTGAGTCGGCATTGTCATGAGCAGATCTCGCAGCAGCCGACCTGTGTCGAACGCGGCTCTGTCGACTACCGCCGACTCAACAAGCACCCCCTGATCCTTGTAAAAATCAGCTTCAACGCTAAGCGAAGCAAAGTGCTCCTTTCGCGCGCGGGCTTTTTGAAAGTCGGGGAGTGCCTCGGCACCGGGGACACTCGGATGCAGTGCAGCTTGCAAGATCGGAGGCGGTACTTCCGGGATCGAGACGCTGGGGCCATCTTTCACAAACCGCTCACGTTCGTGGCGGGCTACAACGCCGGCCTTACTGGGATCTGCTGTTTGTTTGATGAGGGTTTCTGTCGCGTATACATCGACCCGTTTTCCATCCGGCGCCATCACCAAACGCCCGTTGTCTTTCAGCCAGGTGATGGTGCTGGGCGCCTTTCCAATTCGAGCAGCGAAAGCGCTTTTCGATAGGTAGAGAGGCTCAGTCATAGGTGACTTTTCAGTCCTTTTTTCAATGGGATTTCAGTGATTGAAATTTCAGTAACTTTTCAGTGCTCGCAGATACCGAGTTGCGCGGGTTTCCGACCCCGTACCCTCCGAATAACCCCAGGGTCCCCGGCGGTTTCAGGCTGGTCCGCCGCCATTCGGCGGGACATCGCACACGCCAAGCCGCTTGGCAGCCCAGCGTTCGTACAAGCCGATGGCTACATCTGCACCGGCCATTGCCATGAGACAACCCAAGGCGCCCGCCGTCCAGAGCGACATGCCCGCCGCGATCATCAGCATCATTGCTGAGACTCCGCAGACAATGCAGGCACCGGATCGAAGCGCAAGCCGACGCATCAGCGCCCAGCCCCGGGCACCATCCTTGTCTGCTCGCCACATCTCACCCGATACGCCGCCGACCAGAGCCAGGACGATCACCAACCAGATCGGCATTTCTGCCAGCGCTTGCTGCTCATTTGTCATGTTGTGCCTCAAGTGAAGGAGCATGCCGAACACAAAAAAGAAAACCCCGCCGCGGGGCAGGGTTTTCAGTGTCGCGGCGTACGCCAGGACGAAGTGCACAGCACGTGCTCGGGGAAGCGCCAAGGCGCAGAATCCATATCGTGGGGGCTTTTTACCCCCTGAGTACGGAACCGAAAAGGGGGCATTTTCGGTTATCCAACTTGACGCAACTTTGACGCAACTTTGAGGAGACTTTGAGGTAAAGCGCCCCGACCAACGGTCAGCCACTTACGTGCGTCCTTGCGCTCGGCCAGCACCTCAAAGAGTCGGACATGAAGGCGGTGCACAAGATCGTAGTAGGTTTGCTTCGCCTTTGAGACGTAACCGAGTTCATGCATCTGCGCCGCCCATGTCGGCGCAGGGTCAAAGCCATAACGCAAAACCGCCAACTGTTGCAGCCTCTCACCCCGACCATCTTGACGGGCAATCTCGGAAAGAGCGGCACCAACTTCCTGAGCAACTGCATCTGGACCTGCGCCACCGCCAAGAAGGATCCGTGATCCGGGCGTGCCGCGCGGCGCACAGCCGCCCCACTCCATGATCGTGGCCATCGGGCTGCCCATGCCACCAGCCTCACCGCCTTGTCGGCATTGCTCGCCCCAATGTTTCAGCAACAACTCCATTGACTCAATCACAGCCCTGCCCCCCGCAAAACCGAACCCAACACAGAAAAACCACAACCCGACACAAACCCAACACAAATAAATCCCTTTAAATCCAATGCTTTAATCGAACTTGAGTTGAGTGTGTTGGGTTTGTTGGGTTTATTAGTCTTCGCATAAGAAAAAAATCGTTCTATTGAATTCGATGCAAAGAACGTCATGCATGCGCGTGCGCGACACAAAACCCAACACACCCCACACAACACCCGCGAAGGCATGTAATTAGGGCACTCAAATTGTGTGGGGTATTCAAAATCAACCCGACACACACTCAACACACCCAACACACTTTTGAAAATAGTCATGCTGCAAGCGCCTTGATGTGATCCCAGCTGTCCACGTGCCAGCCCGCCAGCTTGGCCTTCGCCCGCCAATTCTCCACCTGCTTGCCCAGCTCTGCCGCCTTGAGTGATGGGGGCGGGGAAGCATCCAGATCCACAGGAAAGAAAAACGCGCCGAAGCGACGGTTATTGCCATCTGTCCAAGGTATCGCCCGCGTTTTATCCACTTCGGAACTGATAAATAGAGAGAACTTGGTCTGACTCATTACGTGCTCTTTGTTGCGCTGGCACCATTCGAGAAACAACGAATAGAGGTCGGTCGATAGACACGGCCCCCAAAGCCCATGCCCCAGCTCGCTGTACTTCCACAGATGCAAGAATGTTTGCCAGCCGGCCCGACTCAAGGCCACCAAACGCTCACGCGCCTCGGTCGATGGCGGCCGCGTGCGCTGATTGAAGTCCCCTAGATCGACCGACAGTAACCAACCGTAGAGCGCCGCCACCCCACCCTGCTCCAGTTCACGACCAATCGCCTTTTGCCGTGCGACTGGCAGAGTCTCCATAGGCCACATGACTAGCATTCGTCGATCACTGTCGCTGATTGGCCACGGAAGAATCTCGTTGCTGAGAAACACCGCATTCATATGGTTGGCCTCTTCCCAGCCATTAATGAATTTCGACTCCATCCGCACCGTTTTACCAGTGATCAAGTGCTTGATCTTGCCCACCTGGTTGTAACGTTGATCGCGACTGACTACCTCTTCAAAGACCGACCACAATTTGCGGCTTTGCCACGCGTTGAAACTGCTTTCCAACTGCGTCTGACCAACAGTCGCCGCGTATTGGCCATAAAGCATGCCGAGCGCGTCTGCGAACAACAGGCTCTTGCCCGAACCTTCCATAATCGAATGCATCAACACAGCGGTGTCCATCTTGGCGCCCAAGTGCTGCAGCGGATACGCCAGCCAGCGAGTTAGCCAATCGGTTGCCGCTTCATCATGGTTACAAAGAAATGAGATCAGCCAACGCAGGTTGGCACACGCTGCATCATCCCTGACTGGCTCAAGCGGCAACCCGTCAAAGGTGTTGATGTACACCGCAGGATCCTTCGTCATGGTCGGATCAAACACGATGTGTTCAACATCAACGGTGCGGCGCTCGCTGCTGTTCAGCCACAGCGGGTAAGTGTCACCCAGCGCCATCTTCACCGCGCCCTCGGCTATGCGCCGCTTCTTTTCGCGATCCCAAACGTCTTTGGTGCCATCGATGTAAACGTAGCGATCGGTTGGAGACATCCCGAATGCACCGCCTTTCTTCCCAGCCATGCGGCGCGCCTGCTCGATCTCGCGAACATGGTCGTCAGAAATCAGCCTCTTTCCGGTGTCATCCAACCAGGCTTTGGCCAGAGGCTTGCCCACACGAGCTTCGAAGGCGGATTTCTTCATTACCTTCGATTGGTCGCAATCCCACACGTGCGTGGTGCCCTCGACCAACGCAAAACGACGCAGAATGTGGTCCAACGTTATGACCTCCCCCGCCCCCCCGTCAGGAGCAGGAGCGGCCTCGCTGGACGGGCATGTTTCGCCAGAGATCGGCCCGCTCAATTCACCGGATGGGGTGGGGGGAAGATCATTCGGATCTGGACGGGCAGCGTGTTGCATGCCCAACATTCGCGCCGCATCCTTCACAGCCTTCAACTGGTCGCCGCCGTGCTCGAGTAAGCAGAACACTTCAAAGGCGTCATTCTGATGTCCGTTCGCGAGAGGGTCAGCACCGTGGTGTGAATAAACCTTGCCTTCGTCGCTGATTGTCACCCCCGGCAGACCGGTGCTGCTTTGAGGGTACAACCACTTGCTGCCGCGCTTGATATACCCATGAGTTCGCAGAAGCTCTGCAACATCGTGACAACGGTTGAATTCATCGATCACCGAGGGCCGTTTACCGCCACCGAGTGCAGCACGCTTAACGGCTTTGACTGGTGGCTTTGGTAGCGCAACCGCCCATGGACACGCAGCTTCAGCATCCCGCTTAAAAAGCTCCCAATTCTGCCAAATGGTTAGCAGCTCGTGAGTCAGCGTCGGCAGCCCCTCAGTGGCACTCGGTGCGGTTTTCCAGATGTAAGGTTTGCCGGTACCGGGATGAATTGATGGTGGAAATACGTCTTGCACCAACCCCGCACGTAGTTCAAAGACCGTGAAGCGTTTGAACGGCTCGGCTTCGGTCCGTGCAGCAGCTTCTGCGGCAAGATCACCCTGCTCTTTCGCAGACTTGGCCTTGTCCATCAACCCTTTGAAAATCGAACCGTCCGGGTCTTTTTCATTCGGCCATGAAAGTGAATGACGCGTGAGTTCAACGCCTTCCGGAACCTTGAACACTACCCGGAATCGCAGCGGATTCCCGACGATAGTCGGGAACACCACTGTCATCGCATCAAGGTCAAGGCCCAACAGTTCATACAGAACATGACGCGTCCATTGGACGTCATCAACATCCAATGAACAAACGCGGCTCGGCCCCAGCACGACGCCAAGGTTGTGATTTGGGTTTCGTTGCCAAAACGCCTCGGCCGTGTCGGCGTCGGTGATATAGCCTCCGGGCTTATTCCACCCTATGCCTTTCGGAGCCTTCTCACCTGGATCAATCGACACGAGTGCCAAGTCGAAAGTCCTGATGTAACGCTTTGCCCATGTGGCGATGGCTGTTCCTTTGCCCGATTCACTCATCGCCGGGCCTCCCGCAACTCCTGACAAGAGACGCAGGTCTCGCAACCTTCAACCTTCTGCTGTCGAAGCAAAGGGATTGGTTCGTCGCAGTCGTCACAGAACTGCGCGCTAACGCGGCTCGATGGCACGCGGCGACTGCGATGAATAGCAACATCAAGCAAGTATTGCGCCTGCTCGTTTGCGCGGTCGATATCATCAGCCATTGATGCGATCCTCCATCGCCTGACGAGCGCCCGCCATGATCCCAAGGACTTCGCGGATCACATCCATTCCGTGTTTTTCGAGATCCACGACTTCATGAAGCTCCCAGACGTTGTCCGCCGCGCCGTCGTGCATCTTGGCCACGAATTCACCGGTTTCCCCGAGTAGCTTACCAACCGCTTTCAAGGCATCACGGGTTGCCGGTACGGCCACGGGCCGGTACCAAACCGCACCTGCTGGACGCATCAACGCATCCAGCAAGCGTGGATCAGCGGTCAGCCTGATCACTTCCTCAAGCTCATCTGGATTCAGCCAGCGGCGTTCTTCATCGAGCTTGAGTTTCTTCTGAAGGGTGTCGTTGTCCAACACCATTTCAAAGGCAAGGGCGGTGATTCCGCCCTTGTAGTCACGACCAGCGCGATAAATCGCTTGGCGTAGTGGCAGGACCGGACCAGCGTCCGGCAAAAGATCTGTGCGACTCATAACCGTAAATCCCCTGTTTACGGTGTAGCCATAGCCCAGGGTAAACCCTATCCTACGACCACGACCGATGTGCATGTGCTGTGTATCGTCGTAGCTGGGCTGGGGGATTCTTTGGTGAGAGGCCCCAGCTCAGCACCTTTTAAGCTGCCGACTTAAGATCGGCCGCTTCTTTCTCTTGGGTGTATAGGCATTCGATTGCCTTACCCGTTACGTACCGAACATCTGCACCTTTCGCGGCGCGATTGATAGTCGGCTGTGTTGTTCCTACGCGATCTGCAATAACCCTCTGGGACAAACCAGACCGAAGCAGCTCCGCAAGCATTTCTTGGATAGTCATATCGTTCACCGATGCGCTTTTGCATTGGTCGTCACAATACACAAACGTATTGAATGATTCAATACACTCGGCGATACGTTTTTGAATCAAGGCAGAGAAAAAGTGATCGGAGACCGCATCGCCCAACGCATGCAGGAATTGGGGCTGTCGGAAGGCGAGCTCGGCCGACGCTCCGGCGTTCCGCAACCGACGATTCATAGAATTGTGACGAACGCGGTAACCAGCCCACGCCATGAAAATATCGAAAAGATCAGCAAAGCCTTGAAGGTCAGCAGCAACTGGCTTTGGAAGGGAGGCGAACACAAAGACCCGATGATTGATCAGGGCGCGCCATCTGCGAATGAGACCAACGTTGAACCTGGACCAGCTATTAAAGGCTATGTCCCTCTCATCTCTTGGGTTCAGGCCGGCGCATGGTGTGAGATTGAAGACGTTAGGACCCTTGATGATGCGGAGATATGGCTGCCATGCGCAGCATCCCATAGCAGCCAAAGCTATGCCTTGCGAGTACGTGGACTATCCATGTTCAATCAACATGAACGTAGATCCTTTCGAGACGGAGACATCATCTTTGTTGATCCCGCGAAAGATGCGGAGAATGGTTCTCTTGTAATTGCCAAGCTCATGGATAGCCAAGAAGCAACTTTCAAGCAATTGGTGATGGAGGGCAGCCGCCGGTTTCTGAAACCGCTGAATCCAGCATGGCCAGAGCCGATCATTGAGTTAGGGGCCGACGCAATCATTTGTGGCGTAGTATTTTCGAAGCTTGAAATTTTCTAGTACATAACCCAAAACAGGCCCGCAGCGATGTGGGCTTTTTTTGCTTCGTGAAAAAATCAATTCAAATACGTATTGACTGAATCAATACGCATTTGTATCGTTTGCATTGTAAATCTCTCACCAAAGAGTACGAACATGCAAACAACACAGCACAGCAACACTCGTTGCCCGGTGTACCTACACCCATCAGCTTGCACTAACCCAGAAGCCGTAAAAGAGATTCAAAAACTCACCGGCCTACTGGTAATCGTCGCGCCTGGCAATCGCTTAGCACCGGCAAAAGCAAATGTCATCACTCACGGATGCGGACCGTTCGGGGGTGATGCAGCATGAAGCCTCTATTAATTGGCATCGCTGGCGTCGCCCGCTCTGGTAAAGACACCGCCGCGCAGCATCTGGTAAGCCACCATGGATTCCAGGCTTACGCGTTCGCTGACCCACTGCGTGACGGTCTGATGCACATCCTCAACTTGAGCCCTTGTGACTTCGACGGTGCCCAGAAGGAACTGCCGCTGCCATGGCTCGGCCGATCCCCTCGCCAGTTAATGCAATCACTTGGCACCGAGTGGGGCCGTAACAACGTGCATCCCGAACTCTGGCTGCTGCTTGCGGAACAGAATCTCGACCTACTCGCTCGCACCCACGACGAAACACGCGGCTTTGTCGTCAGCGACGTGAGGTTCGAAAACGAAGCGGACTTCATCCGTAAACGTGGCGGCGTGGTGATTCACATGGAGCGGATAGCTGCTCTCACCGTCAACCAGCACAGCAGTGAAAACGGTGTCGCGCGCGCGCCCGGAGATATCTGGCTACCGAATGATGGGCCATTCGAAGAGTTGTTCACCAACCTAAACCATATTGTGGACACCCTGCACACCCGTGCTGCGGCGGCCTGAGGCTGCGTTATGACAAACCGCACCCTGGACGAATCCGCCGCATTGCTCGGACTCAAGCCCCGCGCCTTCCGCACCAGGTTGCGCGAGCTGGGCATTCTCAATAGCAGTGGCGATCTAGCCAGCCAGCACCGTGATCGCGGCTATCTGTATTCGGATCCGCGCAGCACCGTGATTCCGTCCCTCAACAAATGCCGTCATTACTCCGTGGTGATGGTGAAGGAAGAAGGGATCGAATGGCTGGCCAAGAAGCTAGGAATCATCATTACCAAAAAGGACGCCGCTGCATGAAAACCAACAACCTCAATGCCTACACGCAAGCCCTCGGCGCCCTGAAGCTGATCCCGATCTACTTGAACTGCCCGGGGGTAGTCAGCCGCGCAACGCTCGTTGGCGCCTCGACGGAAGCCATCCAATTACTGGAAAGCATGCCCGTACTAAGCACCGAGTTGGCCGAGGTATTCCGCTGCGTAAACAACATGATCCTTGACGGGCAAGTCGCCTACGTTACGCCGACCAACTCGCCTGAGTACCCATTCGGCGCGGTAGTGGCTGACGCCAAGGGCAACATTTGTGCGGCTGCAATGGGCAAAAGTAAGGAAGGCCTCGCCGAGCTGATTCGCCTCAAGTTGCTGCCCCCATTGGAGGGGTTCGGGGAGAACGCAGCGTGAGCAACACACTTGAACAATTGCGACGTCAGTTCGCTACTCCATGCCCGACCCTGGCCGCTGTTCGGGAACAGTACTTCGCACACATTCGCACCGACCGCTACCTACTGGCCGAGATCAAGGCAGGTCGTATCGCGCTGGTCGTGAAGCGTTTGCACGGGTCGGCTCGCGCACAACGAGTGGTGTACCTGCACGACCTGGCCGAGTTCCTCGACGCCCAAGCGGCAAAGCAAGCGGCTTGATTTCAACGGTCGCCTCTGCCGTCCAGGGGCAAACAAATCGCACATCAATAGGCACAGCACATGAAACCTACGGATACGGCCGAATTCATCGGCGAACTCAACGCAGGCGTCTTCGCCAATCAGATCGGTCACGCCCTTTCTGAAGTGGCATCAGGAGTAGTTGATAACGGCAAGGTCGGCTCGGTCACTCTGACCTTCACCTTGAAGCAGATCGCCAACAGTCATCAAGTCACCGTCAATCACAAGCTCGCCTACAAGGTGCCTACCAAACGCGGCAGCCGTACCGAGGACACCACCCTCGATACCCCGATGCACGTTAATGAGGGCGGTCGCCTGACTTTGTTCGCCGAAGCCCCCCGCGCCGGTCAGCTATTCAACCGCGACGACGCACCGATTCACGCGAAGTCCTAAACCGTTCGATTCCAAACCTCTCACCAAAGGAAGTCGATTCAATGGAAGCCAAAGCAATTCAGTTGATTCAGGACACCGCCGTTCTGGCCTATGCCAAGCCGCTGGATACTTTCACCCCAGCGCTGGTATTGCCGTCTGACCAGAAGATCCACAGCATCGAGAAATTTCAAGCCGCTCGTAGCCGGTTCCGCGGCGCGCTCACTACTCACTCGCTGCTGGACTTCGGCAATTACGTTATGACGCAAAGTGCCGAGGTTGTCGCGTCTGGTTTTGTGGACGCCGAAGCAATGTCGTGCACAGTCATTTTCAACCTGGGCGACACCAAGTCACCAGGGCACGGCGACTTCACCGCCACCCTGAACTTGAGAAAAACTGCTGCGTTCCGGGCGCTGGAGCGTGCGGCCTCCATTCAGTTCGCACAGAAAGACCTCAGCGATTGGATCGAGGATTGGGCATCGAATCTCCAAGCCCTCGCGGCTGATGACACTCCCATCGATTTGCGTAAAGCCGCGAGTGCCATCCGCTCCATCAGCATCGAGCAAGCACGCAAGAGCGAACACATCGTCGGCGACCTAAGCGCCTCCCGTTCAGCGATGGACCAGATTGAGGCGAAGTCCTCAGAAGGGTTGCCTGCTGAATTCCTGTTCACCGTCGAGCCATATGAAGGGCTGAAAGTCCAGATCATCCGCCTGCGTGTAGCCGTTCTCACCGGCGGGGACAAACCCCTGTTGCGCCTGCGCTGGATTGGAGAAGAACAGCTTCGCGAAGACTTGGCACAAGAATTCAAGGAAGTCGTGCAGCACGAAGTCGGGGGCGGCGCGCAATTGACTATCGGCAATTTCAACTTGGGCTAACCCATTCATCCGCCCCCCCTCCGCCGGCCTCTCACCAAGAATCCCTGCGGAGGGATCTACTGAGGTACACAGCACATGACTGCAATTCAAATCTGCGCACTCATCGCCCTGATCGTCTTGGCCGGACTACTTGTCTGGGCCGGTTATTTCATGGGGCATAACGACGGTATGTCCGCAGGCATGAAAGAAAGCGATGCGATCCAACGCGCCGAAAGCGCAAAGACCATTCGCGAATTGAAGGCTTCCCTCGACTTCATTAAGGCTGACCACGCCCGACTGGCGCGATTCAGCATGCGTCTTCAAGAAGGACTGTCACTCGGCGAAACCGAACGCCAGACGCTACTCAACATCGCCGAGAAGCTTCGGATTGCCGCCGAGACGTTCGCCGCCTTCCGCACTGGTAAAAAACTCGAAAGAGACACGATTGAGCTGCGTGATAAGGCGCTTGCCATGGCAGCCATTCTTGCTCCGGTGAACACATGACAGCGCTACGCCGAACGGTTCGAATTCGCCGAGGGCAAATGCCACCTCTCGACTTACAAACCATCTGCGACAAGTGCGACACATCGCGAGCACATGGCAACCATCAACAATGCAGCAAGCAGCGCCAAGCCGAAGGTATCGCCCGGCGAGCAGCGGAGAAATCACAATGAGTGCAGCAGAGAAAATTGACTTTCACATCACACCGGGCGCCTGGTTCCGCCAAGACTTGCTGTACCCGGTTTTCGGCCTGAGCACCGAAGCAGTCCGCAAGTACCGCTCCCGAGGCCTGTGGCTTGAAGGCAAGCACTGGCGGTATGACCCTGCCAATGTAATCGTCTACAACCGCGCAGCCATTGAGCGCTGGATGGAAGGGAAACCATGAGCGATAAGATGCCGACCGGCGTTGAGATGAACGGCAAGCAGCTGCGCATATGGTTCATCTTCAATGGCCAACGGTGCCGGGAACCGCTGGAAGGGATCTCGAAAGTAAACAAGGCTGCTATTGCGTATGCGGATAACAAGCGTCGGACCATCCTCACCGAAATCAAAGAGGGTCGCTTCGACTACGCGGCGCACTTTCCGAAATCACCCAGGGCTGCAATGTTCACAGGCACTGGTGGCCCTTCGCTGAAGCGTACAGTGAAGGAAGGCATTGATCGCTGGCTAGAGGTTCAGCGGGCGCTCAAAGCTTCAAGTACCGTCGTCAACTACGTGAGCAAAGCAGTCCACGTCGAGAAGAAATTCGGTAAGCGCCGAATTGTCGACATCAGCAAGAGCGACATCGAGCTGTTTCAAGCTCAGTTGCTGAAGCAAGGTCTGGCCCCGAAGACAGTGAACGACATTTTCACTGTCGTTCGCGGAGTCTGGGCCGACGCATTCGGGGACGGAATACTGAAAGCCAACCCGCTCGACCGGATCAGCAACGTCGGGTCAGACGTCGACCTCGAGCATGCTGACCCCTTCAGTCGCACCGAGATCGTGTTGATCGGTAAAGCGGACCCTGGCCGGCGAGCTGACACCCGAATGATTGAGTTCAACTGCTGGACCGGGCTGTCTCTGTCCGAGCTTATCGGACTGGCTGCTGAAGACGTAGACCTCCAAGCCGGCCTGGTACACGTCCGGCGGGCATTGGTAGTAGGAGAATTCAAAGTTCCCAAGGAACGCTCAAGGGTACGAGTCATTGAGTTGATAGACCCTGCCCTCGAACTTATGAAGGAGATCGTGGCCGCCGCTAAGGACGCACAAGCCGAAGAGATCACGGTTATCCAACGCGACAACATCACTTCCAAGAAAATGAAAGTGAGGTTCCTTTTCCGCAGCTCCACCAGCGGCTTACTCTGGAGCGGCAAAACATTGAGCAACTGGTTTACCGCCCACCTGAAAAAGGCCGAAGTCCGCCACAGAGGTGCCAATCAGTGCCGCCATACATTTGCTAGCCAGATGCTGTCGAGCTATGTGCCAGTCGAATGGGTGGCCAGACAGCTTGGGCACGCCGACACAACAATGGTGAGAAAACATTACGGTAGATGGATACCGAAGGACACCAAGAGCATGGCGGGTATCGTTTCGAAAATGCTTGGCTTTAGAAAGGAATGAAAATACAGGCCCATTAAAAGGGCCTGATTTTATACTAGCAACCGAAAAGAACTGCCAACACTGATCATCTCATTGATACACAGATAATCAGCCTATGAAAAGTTGGCATTGTTAAAAAATTATTTCACTCACATTATCGGTCATTC
The DNA here is from genome assembly GCF_004307535.1 of Pseudomonas sp. Sample_9. Lineage (NCBI taxonomy): Bacteria > Pseudomonadati > Pseudomonadota > Gammaproteobacteria > Pseudomonadales > Pseudomonadaceae > Pseudomonas > Pseudomonas sp. Sample_9. Next base: position 63,780 of record NZ_RAZO01000213.1, on the reverse strand, counting down.
TTTGGCGCTCACTGGAATTATGCACCAGTAGGGGGTGCAGCCATAAAGTTGAACTCTTGTGAAAGCACTCCTCCGCCAGGGACTTCCCAATTTCTTCAAGCGACTTTCCGCAGTCCGCTCTTAGAGGCTCGGGTTCGCTAGACGTTCCTAACAAAAAAACTCGGTCTCGTACATCTTCTGGAAACCCATCAAAAAAGAGGCGTTTCCTATGGTCAATCCGCCCATCAAAGTCGATCAACAACACCAAATGCCGCGAGCTGTATTGTCGAAGTTTATCGACGTGATCACTGACGAAGCTTTCTAGCACTTTACCCCACCCTCCTACAGATGGAAGTACTTGGATGTTACGAGTTTTTATGTTTGGGTCTAGCAGAAAGCCGTTGGCGATCTGGCGATTGGCATCATCTTCCGCTAACACAAGAACGTGAGGCCTGTAGACGTTCACGCTCATATATTCAATTCTCCACGCATAAGAGACTGTATTACGTCAGTACCTAGATTAAGCTCATCCAGCAATCGTAACTGTGTAGGCTCTAAATGACTCGCCCGACCAATCAACCAAGTATTTTCGTTGGAAAATTTACGAATAGCCTCCTCGTTATGTGTAGTCATCATGATCTGCCCCCGCTGCTCGAAGGCACGGCGTAGCTGAAGAACAAAATGCCCCACTTCCGCTAACGACAGATAGTTGTCCGGTTCGTCCCAGAAGCATAAAAGCGGACCATACGATTTATTTGCAGCAACAATCACAGAGCAAAGGAAGAAACATTTTTCTCCATCCGATAGCTCTTCGAAGTTTACGGGCAACGTGCCTGACTCTGTAGCGAAGTTAACGATAAGACGTTTGTTCTCTTTACCTAAATTCTCGTAACGAAAATCCCTTAGGTCAGGCATTACATCTTGCAAATAAGAAGATATAGACGTGTAGGCTGCTGGATATTGCCCCAGTAATCCAGCTAACCAGTCCACCACATTGTTGCCAGTGGCTGTTGGCCATAGAGTTTCCTCTGATGATTCTCCAAACATCATTTGAGGGATCGGTGAGATGATCACCATTTGTGCCAACCATGCTTTGAAAATATGAACTGGATCGGTCAATGACTGTTCTTGGATGAGCGGCAATGCAATAAGGTGCCAGTCTACAAGAAATCGCGCACCTTCATCAGCTGCTTGATTCTTACGAAGTGAGACTTGCGCCTGTTCACGCCAGTACACAGGCACACCGTCACACTCAAGCTTTTCCTCATGTACCCGCAGCTCTTTGAATTTTTCCGGCAGTTCTAAAACCAGAATATAGCGATAAGTCTTTTGTTGAAGGCGAACCTCGACTTCGAATCGCATAGGTTGACTGGTTTGTGCTGCGAAAAAATCTTGCGGCTTTACCAACAGACCGACACGATTCACACCTCGCCCAATCCCCTGTAAAACCGACAGAGCCTTAGCGATAGAAGATTTTCCAGCGCCGTTCTTACCAACTAACAAAGACGAATGCTTGCCTTCAAACTTCAGCTCAAAGTTTTGAAAGGTTTTGAAATTATGAATGTATAAACGCTGTAACATGTTGAGATCACTCTAAATCGGCGTCGACAAGATTTTCGACTAGCAGGCTCACTCTTGTCACCATACCACTACCTCATGCTGAGTGCATGTTAGGTGAAGGTATGTAGCTTCACAACGAGGCTGTTTCCAAACGACACTGCGAGCAGCAACGCATTAGGTCCGCGCAGCTCGGTGGTAAGTCCATCTGCCGGTATCAGAAGCTTGGGCGTAGGGCAGCCATAGCGGCCATGCGAACGCATTATTTGCCCTAAAAATGCCCTATTCCAAACATCAGAAACGAAAAAGCCCCCGCAATCAGCAATGATTACGGGGGCTTCATCTTTTTCAATAATGGCGGAGAGATAGGGATTCGAACCCTAGGTACCGGTGAAGGTACAACGGATTTCGAATCCGTCCCATTCGGCCACTCTGGCATCTCTCCAACGGCGCGCATCATAACAACACTTTCGTCGGTTGCGAACCCCCCAAACGAAATTTTTTCCGTGCTATCAGATGCTTGCGTCGATTAAAGCGGTACGCCCAGACGAGCGGCGACTTCTTCGTAGGCTTCGATGACGTCACCAAGGCCCTGGCGGAAGCGGTCCTTGTCCATCTTCTTCTTGGTGTCCTTGTCCCACAGACGGCAGCCGTCCGGGCTGAACTCGTCGCCGAGGACGATGGAGCCGTCGCTGAACACGCCGAATTCAAGCTTGAAGTCGACCAGCAGCAGGCCGGCGTCGTCGAACAGTTTGCTCAGGACTTCGTTGACCTTGAGCGACAGTTCCTTCATGCGCGCCAGTTGCTCGGCGGTGCCCCAACCGAACGCCACGACGTGGGATTCGTTGATGAACGGGTCGCCCTTGGCGTCGTCCTTCAAGAACAGTTCGAAGGTGTACGGGTTGAGCTTCATGCCCTCCTCGACGCCCAGACGCTTGACCAGGCTGCCGGCGGCGTAGTTACGCACGACGCATTCGACCGGGATCATGTCGAGCTTCTTCACCAGGCATTCGTTGTCGCCCAGCAGTTTGTCGAACTGGGTCGGCACGCCGGCCGCTTCGAGCTTCTGCATGATGAAGGCGTTGAACTTGTTGTTCACCATACCTTTGCGATCGAGCTGTTCGATGCGCTTGCCGTCGAACGCCGAAGTGTCGTTGCGAAACAGCAGGATCAAGCGGTCAGCGTCGTCGGTCTTGTAAACCGATTTGGCTTTGCCGCGGTAGAGTTCTTCACGTTTTTCCATGATGGGCTCCGCTTGCTAAGTAGGTGGGCTAGGCGATGTGGCGCCAGTCGAGCCCTGAATCTTGATCGGCCAGTTGCAGCCAGTCCGGGTCGCACCCGAGGGTGTCGACAAAACATTGCCGGGCCAGCTGCGGCAGGTTGTTCTTGCTGCTCAGATGGGCCAGGACCAGGTGTTGCAAACCCTGCCAGCCCAACTCGGCCACCAGGAATGCCGCCTGATGGTTGTTCAGATGTCCGCGTTCGCCGCCTACCCGTTGCTTGAGAAAGTACGGGTAGTGACCACGGGCCAGCATGTCGCGGCAATGGTTGGACTCGATCATCAATGCATCGAGGTCCCGATAGCCGTCCAGCACCCGCTCGCAGAACGACCCCAGGTCGGTCAACAGGCCGAAGCGCCGCTGTTCCTGATCGCTGAAAACGTACTGGGTCGGCTCCTGCGCGTCATGGGCCACGGCAATGACCCCGACGTTCAGTGCGCCGATCTGCAGTTGCTCGCCGCCGGCCAGAAAACCAGCCGGTTCAAGCGGTTTGCGCATCCCGCGCAACGTGCCGCGACTGAGGTAGACCGGCAGATTGTAGCGCCGAGACAGCAAACCCACGCCATGCACGTGGTCGGCATGTTCGTGGGTCACGAGTATCGCGCTCAGTTGCGCCGGGTGCACACCCAGGCGCAAGAGACGTCTTTCGGTTTCCCGCAGGGAAAAACCACAATCCACCAGCACGTACGTATCAGCACTGGCGATCAGCGTGCCGTTCCCTTGGCTACCGCTGCCGAGAACGGCAAAACGCATATCGAATCAGCCCAGGTTGTCCTGAATCACGCTCAACACTTTACGCGCGACATCGGCCGGCGCGACGGTGTTGATGTTCTTTTCGACGGTAACCTGGATGTTCTCGCCCACCTTGCTCAGGCGAACCTGATAACGCTCGGCGCGGGCTTCGACTTCTTCCTTGCTCGGCGCACTGCCGAACAGGCTGCTGAAGAAGCCAGGCTTGTCGTCTTTCTTCTCGGCTTTTTCGGCCAGGTTGATGTAGTAAAGGCCCAGGCTGCGGTTGATGTCTTCAACGCGCCATTCGCCCTGTTCCAGCGCACGGCCGACGCTCGACCAGGCGCGGTCCAGATCGGTACCGACGTTCAACACCGGGTTGCCGCTGCCGTCTTCGTTCAGGCTGACACGGCTCGGCGCATCGAAATCACGCGAGGCCAGCATCGACACCGAACCGCCCTTCTCGGAGGTGCGGCTCATGCTCGCGAGCATGTCGTCGACCAGCGCAGCGTCCAGGCCAGTGTTGACCGAACGGTTGGTGAAAGCCACGTCGGCCGTGCTGCCGGCAGGACGCTCGGCGCTGACCACGTAGATCTCACTGGTGTTGCGCTGCACGCCCGGCTCGATGCGCACACGCACGCGGGTTTCGCTGTCGCTGGCGATACCGGCCGCACTCAGGCGTTTGGCCATCGACGCGGACAACTCGTCGGAGTGCTGCCAGGTGGTGGTGAATTCACCGGTCTGCGGACGCTGTTCATCCAGACGGAAACCGTTGTCCTGGAAGAACTGCAGCGCCACTGGCCAGACTTCGGCCGGTGGGTGCTGGGCCACGACCCAACGCGAATCACCGCTCTTCTGCAGCGAGTAATCAGTTGCGTCGGCAACCGCCGAAAGCGGCTGAGGACGCGGCACAACGTACTCGCCCGTCGCGGTGTCATCGGCCACGTTGCGCGGGATCGGCAACAGCGGATCGAGACGTTTGGCAGTACTCACATCCGGTGGCAATTGCATCGGTGCAGTCTGTTGCGCTTGCAGGTAATCGCTTCCACGGTCGCGGAAATAACCTTCCGGCCCCCAGACCCATCCGCAGCCACTGGTGCTGGAGATAATCAAGGCAAGTGCGGAAAGTCCGGCCATTCGCTTCATGCGTTGTACTTCCTCAATTAAACCAGGACGTTGCACTGGCGCAGGGCCGAGCGCAGCGTTTCATGACAAGGGGTGCTCAGCCAGGTCAGTGGCAGGCGGATGCCTTCGTGCATCAGGCCCATTTCGACCAAAGCCCACTTCACCGGAATCGGGTTGGCTTCGATGAACAGGTCCTTGTGCAGCGGCATCAGTTTTTCGTTGATTGCGCGTGCGGTATCGGCGTCGCCCTTGAGCGCGGCCTCGCACAGGTCAGCCATTTCGCGCGGGGCGACGTTGGCGGTGACCGAAATGTTGCCTTTGCCGCCCAGCAGGATCAGCTCGACAGCGGTCGGATCATCGCCGGACAGCACGATGAAATCCTTGCTCACGCCATCGATGATCGCTTTGGCGCGCTTGAGGTCGCCGGTAGCTTCCTTGATGCCGATGATGTTCGGCACGGTGGACAGGCGAATCACGGTCTCGGCCTGCATGTCGCAGGAGGTGCGGCCGGGAACGTTGTAGAGAATCTGCGGAATGTCGACCGCTTCAGCGATGTGCTTGAAGTGCTGGTACAGGCCTTCCTGGGTCGGCTTGTTGTAGTACGGGACAACCAGCAGGCAGGCATCGGCGCCGGCGGCCTTGGCGTTGCGGGTCAGCTCGACGGCTTCGCGGGTCGAATTGGCGCCGGTGCCGGCGATGACCGGAATGCGCCCGGCAACCTGTTTGACCACGGCTTTGATGACGGCGATGTGCTCTTCTACATCAAGGGTGGCCGACTCGCCGGTAGTACCGACGGCGACGATGGCATGGGTGCCGTTCTTAAGGTGGAAGTCCACGAGTTTGCTGAGGCTGTCCCAGTCAAGACGCCCTTGTGCATCCATGGGAGTGACCAGTGCCACCATACTGCCCGCAATCATGAAACCGCTCCTGCCGGAAAAAGAGAGCGGTAATGGTACTGGCGCCAAGATGCTTGCACAAGCGAAGTACTGCGCCGCCGCCATTCCCCTTGGCGCCGCTTTTCGCTACCCTTCAGACTTTGATCGGTACAGATCAGCTTGTACGCCGGGTTTCAGCCTCCCCTTTCGGCCTCCCAGGCCCCGTTCCTGCGTCGCATCGACGCGCTCCCGCACAGTGGAGCGAGCCGCGATCGCTGGCCGGGTCTCTTTTTACGGACCGCCAGAACAGGCACTCCCGGCTACCAATGCCCGTCAACCTACCGACCGCTCATCGCTTTAGGAATGCTGCATGTCCACCCCCACAGTTCGCGAACAATTCCTTGTCATCAGTGCCCTCGGCGCCAACCCCATGGAGCTGACCAACGTCCTGTGCCGCGCCAGCCATGAAAACCGCTGCGCCGTCGTCACCTCTCGCCTGACCCGCCACGGCGAGTGCAGCGCCCTGGTGCTGGAAGTTTCCGGCAGCTGGGACGCCCTCGCGCGCCTCGAAGGCAGCCTGCCGTTGCTGGCCAAGCGTCATGCTTTCACTGTCAACGTGGTGCGCAGCGCCGCTCTGGAAAATCGCCCTCAGGCCCTGCCTTACGTGGCCTACGTCAGCTCGGCTTATCGCCCGGACATCATCAATGAGCTGTGCCAGTTCTTCATGGACCACAACGTCGAGCTGGAAAACCTCACCTGCGACACCTATCAGGCGCCTCAGACCGGCGGCACCATGCTCAACGCCACGTTCACCGTGACCCTGCCGGCGGGCACCCAGATCAGCTGGCTGCGCGATCAGTTCCTCGACTTCGCCGATGCGATGAACCTGGATGCCCTGATCGAGCCTTGGCGCCCACAAAACCCAATGTAAGGAAGCTTTCATGGCCGTTGTCATCGACCAACCGGTTGCGGATTTCACCGCGCCTGCGACCAGCGGGCAGACCGTCAGCCTGTCCGAACTCAAGGGCAAGCAAGTGGTGATCTACTTCTATCCGAAGGACAGCACCCCGGGCTGCACCACTCAGGGCCAGGGCTTTCGCGATCAATATGCGGCGTTCAAGGCTGCCAACACCGAAGTCTTCGGCATTTCCCGCGACAGTTTGAAGTCGCACGAAAACTTCAAAGGCAAGCAGGAATTTCCGTTCGAGCTGATCAGCGACAAGGACGAGGCGGTTTGCCAGTTGTTCGACGTGATCAAGCTGAAGAAGCTGTATGGCAAGGAATACCTGGGCGTTGATCGCAGCACTTTCCTGATTGATAAGGACGGCGTGCTGCGTCAGGAATGGCGTGGTGTGAAAGTGCCGGGGCATGTTGATGCCGTGCTGGCGGCGGCTGAGGCTCTGAATAAAGCCTGATGTTTTTGCTGCGTCTGTAAAGACGCCTTCGCGAGCAGGCTCGCTCCCACAATTGAAATGTAATCACCGTGGGAGCGAGCCTGCTCGCGAATAGCCTCTCTGTAAAATCCGGATCAACCGCTAAAGCAACGGCGCCACCACCGGCTCCTTGCGCGGCCACGCATCGAGCACAGCCTTGAACAGCGTCGCCAGCGGGATCGCAAAGAACACGCCCCAGAATCCCCACAACCCGCCAAACAACAGCACCGCGCAGATGATTGCCACCGGATGTAGATTCACTGCTTCCGAAAACAGCAACGGCACCAGCACGTTGCCGTCCAGCGTCTGAATGATCCCGTAGACCGCCATCAGGTAGATGAACTGATCGCTCCAGCCCCACTGGAACAGCGCAATCAGCAGCACCGGTACGGTCACCACCACCGCACCGACATACGGCACCACCACCGACAAGCCGACCAGCAACGCCAGCAGCGCCGCGTAGTTGAGGCCCAGCGCGATGAAGGCGATGTAGGTCACGCCGCCGCAAATCACGATCTCGATGCCTTTGCCACGTATGTAATTGGCGATCTGCCGGTTCATTTCCTGGGCGACGCGGGTGATCAGTGCGCGCTCGCGAGGCAGATAGCCGCGCACCCACTCGCCGATCATCGCCCGATCCTTGAGGAAGAAGAACACCAGAATCGGCACCAGCACCAGGTAGATCATGATGTTCACCAGCAGCGGCAAACTCGACAACGAGAAAGTCAGAGCCCACTGACCGAATTTGCCAATCTCGCCCCGCGCCGCTTCGATCGCTTGCAGGACTTGCTCGTCAGACACCAGATGCGGATAGCGCTCGGGCAATAGAAGCAGCAGCGATTGCCACTTGGCGAGCATGCCCGGCAACTCGTTGAACAGCGTGATCAACTGATGCCACAGCAATGGCAGCACCACCACGATGAACAGCATCAGCGCGCCCATGAACAGCGCAAACACCAGCCCCACCGCCACCCCGCCCGGCACGCGCAGCCGCTCGAGCGTCACCACCAGGCCCTGCATCAGATACGCCAGCACCATCCCGGCCAACACCGGCGCAAGCATGCCGCCGAGGGTGAGCACGGCGGTGAAGGCAAGAAACAGCAGCACTGCCAGCACCACGGCTTCTTCATCGGAGAAGTAGCGCTGAATCCAGTCGCGTAACACTTTGAACATCAATAATCCCTTCGATTTTTAGCGCGGCGCTTCAGGCTTTTTTCAACCAGTAACGGTAGACGCCAGCCTCGTCTTCTTCGCGCAACAGCGCATGACCGGCGAGTTTGGCAAAGGTACGGAAGTCGCGTTGCGAGCCGGCATCGGTAGCGATCACCTTGAGCACAGCGCCACTTTGCAGTTTGTTGAGTTCCATTTTTGCCTTGAGCAACGGCAAAGGACAGTTCAGGCCACTGGCGTCCAATTCTACGTCATGGGCTACAGCGTCAGTCATTGCGTCACTCCGGTTCGGGTTGTCGAGCTGCCTAGAATATCTGGTCGCGGCTTCGGTGTCCGGCTACAGTAAGGTCTTTGTCCTCCAAGGCTTTGTGCATGACTTTTCTGCGCCCTACCCTGCTGACGCTCGCTTGCCTGCTCGCCTCACCAGGCTTTGCCGACGATCTGCCGTCACTCGGCGACGCCAGTTCTGCCATCGTCTCACCGCAACAGGAATACCAGCTCGGCCGCGCCTGGCTGGCCATGCTGCGCAGCCAGGTTTCCCAGCTCAACGATCCGCAACTCAAGGATTACGTCGAATCCAGCGTCTACAAGCTGGTGGAGACCAGTCAGGTCTCCGACCGACGTCTGGAATTCATCCTGATCAACAGCCCGCAACTCAACGCCTTCGCAGCGCCGGGCGGCGTGGTCGGGGTCAACGGCGGCCTGTTCCTCAACGCCCAGACCGAAGGTGAATACGCCTCGGTGCTCGCTCACGAATTGGCGCACTTGTCGCAACGCCACTTCGCTCGCGGCGTCGAAGCCTCACAAAGAATGCAGGTGCCGATGATGGCCGCGTTGCTGGCGGGTATCGTCATCGCGGCGGCAGGCGGCGGTGATGCCGGTATCGCCACCATCGCCGGCACCCAGGCTGCGGCGTTGCAGGAACAACGGCGCTTCTCACGGCAGAACGAACAGGAGGCCGACCGTATCGGCATCCTCAATCTGGAAAAGGCCGGGTACGACCCGCGCTCGATGCCGACCATGTTCGAGCGTCTGATGCGCCAATACCGCTTCGATGCCAAGCCGCCGGAATTCCTCCTGACTCACCCGGTCACCGAATCGCGTATCGCCGACACCCGCAACCGCGCCGAGCAGGCGAAACCGGGCGGCATCGAAGACAGCATGCGCTACCAGTTGATCCGCGCGCGGGTACAGTTGATCTACGAGGAAACCCCGGGGCTGGGCGCCAAGCGTTTCCGCGCCCTGCTCGATGAGAATCCGAAAAACGACGTGGCGCGTTACGGCCTCGCCATCGCCCAGATCAAGGGCGGCCAGCTCAATGAAGCGCGGGAGAACCTCAAGCAACTGCTGGCCAAGTCACCCAACGAGATCATCTACAACCTCGCGCAGATCGATCTGGACATCACCAACAATCGTCTGCCCGATGCGCAGTCAGGGGTCGACCGCATGCTTGCGCAGTTCCCGGGCAACTATCCGCTGAATCAGGTGCGCGTCGATCTGCTGCTGAAACAGAATCGCGCCGCCGATGCCGAGAAGGCACTCGACAGTCTGCTCAAGTCACGCCCGGATGATCCGGACGTCTGGTATCAGGTTGCTGAAACCCGCGGTCTGTCGGGCAATATTATCGGACTGCATCAGGCGCGCGCCGAGTATTTTGCACTGGTCGGCGATTACCGCCAGGCCATTCAGCAGCTGGACTTCGCCAAGCGCAAGGCCGGCAACAACTTCCCGCTGTCCTCGCGCATCGATGCCCGCCAGCGCGAACTGATGGAGCAGGAGCGTATGGTCAAGGACATGATGGGCTGAGTCTTTCCCGACTAAGACAAAAGCTGCAGACACAAAAAAACCGCCTCTTTCGAGGCGGTTTCGTTTTACCTGCCTGCTGGCTTATTCCGCCAGTTTGAAGGTGATGAAGCTGGCACGGCCCTGACGCAGCACGCGCATCGACACCGAACGGTTCTTCGGCAACGCCTTGGCGATGTCGGTGAACTCCTTGGCCGAGCCGATGGCCTGGTTGTTCAGGTGGGTGATCACGTCACCCGGTTGCAGACCGATCAGGGCCGCAGGACCGTCCTGCACTTCCTTGATCACCACACCACCTTTGAGGTCGTAGGTTTTCTTCTGCTCGGCGGTCAATTCACCGACCGCAACACCGAGGCGGTTGCTGCTGCTTTCAGCGCCGGATTTCGGCAGCGTGTCCAGCTCTTTGTCTTCATCCGGGATCGCGCCGACAGTCAACTCGACATTCTTGCGCTTGCCTTCGCGAATCACTTCCAGATTGGCTTTGGCGCCAGCCTTCAGCGCGCCGACCAGATGCGGCAAGTCGGCCGACATGACGATCGGCTGACCGTTCATGCTCAGGATCACATCGCCTACCTGCAGACCGCCCTTGGCAGCAGGGCCGTCATCCTGGATCTGCGCCACCAGCGCACCAGCTGGCTTGTCCAGACCGAACGATTCGGCGAGGTCCTTGTTCACTTCCTGAATGACCACGCCCAGCCAGCCACGGCTGACTTTGCCACCGCTCTTGAGCTGATTGGAGACATCCATCGCCACGTCGATCGGGATCGCGAACGACACGCCCATGAAGCCACCGGAGCGGGTGTAGATCTGCGAGTTGATGCCGACCACTTCACCGTTCAGGTTGAACAGCGGGCCACCGGAGTTGCCCGGGTTGATCGGCACGTCGGTCTGAATGAACGGCACATAGTTTTCGTTCGGCAGGCTGCGACCGACGGCGCTGACGATGCCTTGGGTCACGGTGTGGTCAAAGCCGAATGGCGAACCGATTGCGACGACCCACTGGCCGGCCTTCAGGTCCTGGGATTTGCCGAGCTTGAGCACCGGCAGATCCTTGCCTTCGATTTTCAGCAACGCCACATCAGAGCGTGGATCGGTGCCGACCAGCTTGGCTTTCATCTCACTGCGATCAGCCAGACGGACGAGGATTTCGTCAGCATCGGCGATCACGTGGTTGTTGGTGAGGATGTAGCCATCCGGCGAAATGATGAACCCCGAACCCAGCGATTGCGCTTCACGCTGGCGGCCATCGCCACGTGGCGAGCGCTGCTGAGGCGGCATGCCGCGCTCGAAGAACTCGCGCAGCATCGGTGGCAGGCCTTCCAGATCCGGCATCTGCTGATTCACGCGACGGTCCGGCAGTTTCTGCGTGGTACTGATATTCACTACCGCTGGCGACGCTTGTTCGACCAACTGGGTGAAATCAGGCAGATCGGCCGCTTGCGCAGCAGGAACCGCCTGACCGAGCAACAGCACGGTGGCGAAGATGGAAAGGTAAGACTTCAAACTTGGTATCGACATACAGCTCCCGTTACGACGAGCAGGGTTAAGCGATATGGAGCAAAGGAACACCGGAAACCACAGACCGGCATTTTTGTTCCGGGAACAACAAACAAGGCCAGAGCCGTGAGGCTCTGACCTATAAAAAATTTTCAGGGGTTTTGCAAATGAAAATGCTCAGCAAACATTTCGACGTCTCGACGACGAAGTGGAAATGACTGAAATCAGCTCACTGCTTGCTGGTCGCAGCGCCATCGTTGTTACGCATCGATAGGGCGATTCGTTCGGCGGTGCCAATCGGAATTTCACCGACCACCGTGACCATCATTTCACCCTGCGGCGTGGTCAGGCGACGGGATACCGCGACGGTCGGGCCCAACTGAGTGCGGGTGTCAGTGACGGTTGCGCCATTCAACGGTTCAAGGAACACCGAGAAACGCGCCAGACCATCGTCATACATCAGGCTGCTGACTTGGGTCTTGGTCTGCGCATCCTTGTGCGAACTGCTGCTGGTCAGCTCAAAGCCTGGCGGGAGCCAGTCCGAACGCCAGTTTTGCACGGTTTTAGCTGCAGAAGCCTTGTCGCTTGCAATGTTGATCGGCTTGCAATCAGGGTCCGCCAACAAGTCCTTGTCCGACGGGATTTCATCCGTGTCGAGGCTGGTGAACTGGAAACGCTCGAGCAACTGCCCTTTGTCATTCAACAGCAACGACTTGAGTGGCAGCCCGGTTCTCTTGTCCAGATGCAACTCGAAACCGTAACGGTGCTGATCACGAGGGGTCAGCGAGACGATCACTGCCTCACGGCCAGCCACGCGCGACTTGCCAATGACGGCAAGGTCATACCAATTCTTCAGCTTTTTGGGATCCAGCGCACGGGCGGCAGCGTTGGGTGAGTCACCCAATCCCGCAATCAGGGTGCCGCTGACGCATTGAGTACGTCCATCAATGCGCACGACTTCCTGAGCCGAGCCGTCGAGCTGCAATAACCGCTCGCGGACCTGGCCATTCTGGACGCGATGCCAGATGTTGTGCGTGGAAAAACTGCCGTTGCGCTCGTAAACGAAAGTGCCGTGGAAGCTTTGCTGCTGCTCGGCCTGGCCCAGACGGGTCAACCAGTCCTGGGCCTCGTCAGCGTGGGCTGGAACAACGAACCAGCCACTGAGCAGAAGCGAAAGTAGAGGGATGGCGCGCATGATCCTCCTTAACGGTTTTCCAGGCTTGCGGCACGTGCGTATGGCAGCGCGCTTTCAGTTCCTTTGAGTGCAGCCTGCTGAGCGTGCTGACGCAGGTAGCCTGGCAGACGCTGATCATGCCAGCCTGGCTGACCTTGCAGAACGCCGTTAGCCATAGGGCCAGTCGCTTCCGAGCTTTCGCTGTAACCAGCCAGAACTGCCGGACCTTTGACCTGTGGAGTGGCCAGAGTAGGCTGATTCGACTGTTGGGCCAGCTCAACACCAGCAATTTCGTTCTGGTTGTACAGGCGAACACCGGCCAGAACGGCCACGGTTACCGAAGCGGCAACAGCGAGGCGACCCAGGTTACGCCATGGGCTGCGGGATACTTTGGCCGGAGCCGTTTCGTCTTCCAGCGCAGCGGACACTGCCGCAGCGATATCCAGACGCGGAAGCAGCAGATCCTTGTGCATGGCTGCCCGAGCGATCTGGTAACGAGCCCAGGTCTCACGGGTATCTACATCATCCAGTGCGCTGAGCACTCGACGCAATTCCAGTTCGTCCGCTTCGTTATCCATCACTGCGGACAGCGATTCCTGCAGGGCTTCACGACTCATGGCGTTCCTCTCTTGGCTGTCGCCGCTGTCTCAGTTTTCCTGCAACAACGGTTGCAGGGCTTTATCGATGGCCTCCCGAGCGCGGAAAATCCGGGAGCGCACGGTACCCACCGGACACTGCATGACGCTCGCAATGTCCTCGTAACTCAGACCATCGAATTCACGTAAAGTTAAAGCCGTACGCAAATCCTCTGGCAGTTGCTGGATGGTCCGATGGACAGTGCCTTCGATCTCATCCCGCAGCAATGCACGTTCCGGTGATTCGAGATCCTTGAGGCCGTGATCGCCATCGTAGAACTCTGCATCCTCTGAACTTACATCGCTATCCGGCGGCCGACGGCCGCGGGAAACCAGGTAGTTCTTTGCCGTGTTAATGGCAATACGGTACAGCCACGTATAAAACGCACTGTCACCGCGGAAATTTCCAAGTGCCCGATACGCCTTGATAAAGGCTTCCTGAGCAACGTCCTGGGCTTCATGGGTGTCGTGCACAAAACGCACGATCAACCCGAGAATTTTGTGCTGATATTTCAGCACCAGCAGATCGAAAGCTCGCTTGTCGCCACGCTGTACGCGTTCGACCAGCTGCTGATCCTCTTCCTGGGTTAGCATGAACACTCCTCGATAAGCCCGGAGGAGACTTGCATTACTAAACGACCAGACTTGCAAACATAGACTCGGGCTTTTCGCAAAAGTTCTCCCCCTCCAAGCAAGTTTCCTGCGGGCTCTGATTTGGCACGCACGAAAAACGCAGCGCGGGTTGAACCGGCTGCGCGAATAATCTTGTTATCGGTTTCGCCGGCAGGAATCCAAACGCAGATTCCGCACTGAAGCCGACACTGTCCCTGGTTTCTGGCACCGTCTATTGATCTTGGGCCTTTGGCAAAAGTTCCAATTATTTATAGCCGTACCCACCTGACATTGCGCAACCCTGCTCGGAAAAGACTGTTTCAGCGCCGATACAGGTGTCTATTCCCGAAACCGCCGAAAAAAACTTCCGACGAAGCACAGCGCTTTTTACTGCGCAGTAGTCTCACAATGCCATCTGGGCCCGGCTATTGTGCCGCCCAACCCCTCTATATACTAGTGGGCTGTGTGGCTGTCTTGACTCGCCAATCCAGCTGTCTTGCGCCAACCCCTTCCCGGGTCGCTTTGAGCGGAATCCTGAAATGAGCCAACAGTTCCAACACGATGTTCTGGTGATTGGCAGCGGTGCTGCCGGTTTGACTCTCGCTTTGACCTTGCCCGGTCATCTGCGCATTGCCGTATTGAGCAAAGGCGATCTCGCCAACGGTTCGACATTCTGGGCCCAGGGCGGCGTCGCCGCGGTGCTCGACGATACCGATACTGTCGAATCCCATGTCGACGACACCCTCAATGCGGGCGGCGGCTTGTGCCATGAAGACGCCGTACGCTTCACCGTCGAGCACAGCCGCGAGGCCATTCAATGGCTGATCGACCAAGGCGTACCGTTCACCCGCGACGAACAGTCCGGCACTGAAGACGGTGGTTTCGAATTTCACCTGACCCGCGAAGGCGGCCACAGCCATCGACGCATCATCCATGCTGCCGACGCCACCGGCGCGGCGATCTTCAAGACCTTGCTGGCCCAGGCCAAAGAGCGTGAAAACATCGAATTGCTGGAACAGCGCGTCGCCGTCGATCTGATCACCGAACGCCGCTTGGGCATGGAAGGCGATCGTTGCCTGGGCGCTTACGTGCTGAACCGCACCACGGGCGAAGTGGACACCTACGGCGCACGTTTCGTGATTCTGGCTTCGGGCGGCGCGGCCAAGGTCTACCTTTATACCAGCAACCCCGACGGCGCCTGCGGTGACGGCATCGCCATGGCCTGGCGTTCCGGTTGCCGCGTGGCGAATCTGGAATTCAACCAGTTCCACCCGACCTGCCTGTATCACCCGCAAGCCAAGAGTTTCCTGATCACTGAAGCGTTGCGTGGCGAAGGCGCGCATTTGAAGCTGCCCAACGGCGAGCGCTTCATGTATCGCTTCGATAAACGCGCCGAGCTGGCGCCTCGTGACATCGTCGCGCGGGCCATCGACCATGAAATGAAGCGTCTGGGTGTCGACTGCGTTTATCTGGACATCAGCCACAAGCCTGAATCGTTCGTCAAAAGCCACTTCCCGACTGTTTATGAGCGCTGCCTGGGCTTCGGCATCGACATCACCAAACAACCGATCCCGGTGGTCCCCGCCGCGCACTACACCTGTGGCGGGGTGATGGTCGATCAGTACGGTCGCACCGATGTACCCGGCCTCTACGCCATCGGCGAAACCAGCTTCACCGGCCTGCACGGCGCCAATCGCATGGCCAGCAACTCACTTCTGGAATGCTTCGTTTATGCCCGTTCGGCAGCGGCGGACATTCTTGCGCAACTCGACGACGTTGCGGCGCCAAGCGCCCTGCCCGTCTGGGATGCCAGTCAAGTCACCGACTCAGATGAAGACGTGATCATTGCGCACAACTGGGACGAATTGCGCCGATTCATGTGGGACTACGTCGGCATCGTGCGCACCAACAAGCGTCTGCAACGGGCGCAGCACCGGGTGCGTCTGCTGCTGGATGAGATCGATGAGTTTTACAGCAACTATAAAGTCAGCCGCGACCTGATCGAGTTGCGCAACCTGGCACAGGTTGCCGAATTGATGATCAGCTCAGCCATGGAACGCAAGGAAAGTCGCGGGCTGCATTACACCCTCGACTATCCGGACATGCTGCCCGAAGCGCTCGACACTATTCTGGTGCCGCCCACCTACGCCGGCTGAACTTGAGCCGCACTCGCAGGCGTCGGTGCAGATCCGCCGCCTGCGAGTCACGTGGCACGCAGATCGACCTGACCCGCCACTCTCCGCGCAGGCGAAAGCGCAGCACCACGATCAATGGCAGCGCCAGACTGTCCGGGCGCAGTTGCACCGCTTGCCAGCCATCAGCCTGATTCCACACCTGCCAGCCATCGCCGTCGCGCCGCAAGCCGCAAAATGCTTTCGGATGATTCAACAGAATCTGCCGTGGCAGCACCCAAAAACCGTGCAGCGCACAGACGCAAGCGCCGAGCAGGCTGGCCCAGAGTGGAATCGACAGCAGAAACAACGAACCCATGGCGAACGCCTGGGCCGACAGATACGCCGCCAGCAACTGCCGTGAGGCATGCCAGCGGCATTCGAACGTATTACTTGGGCTGGACACGATCCAGAATCATCCGGACCATGCGTTGCAGCTCGGGGTCTTCCGACTCGCTGCGCTCCATGAACCAGCCGAACATGTCCTGATCCTCACAGGTCAGCAAACGCACGTACAGATCGCGATCCACTTGATTCAACGTCGCGTAAACCTCCTGCACGAACGGCACCAGCAGCACGTCAAGCTCAAGCATGCCGCGACGGCTGTGCCAAAAGAGGCGATTCAGTTCAACTTGTTCGACCATGGAGCCCTCCTCGAATTTGCCGGGCAGTATACAGCCCCGGCGCGGGCCGCACAGTCGGCTTTGGTCGGGGACCCCTGATCCTTTATCAACTACCCATTTCAACCCTGCCCCCTTATGATGTGCCCCAGTCTATTTACCCTGCGATGACCCATGGCCGATTCTGCTTTTTTCTGCACCCTGTCTCATGAAGGCGTACTCGCGGTTCGCGGTGCGGACGCCGGAAAATTCCTGCAAGGCCAGTTGACCTGCAATATCAATTACCTGAGCGACACCCGCGCCAGCCTCGGCGCCCGCTGCACGCAGAAAGGCCGGATGCAGTCGAGCTTCCGCATCCTGCTTGAGGGCGACGGCGTGGTGATGGCGATGGCCAGCGAGCTGCTCGAGCCGCAACTGGCCGACCTGAAAAAGTACGCGGTGTTCTCCAAATCGAAACTGACCGATGAAAGCGCCGCCTGGGTGCGCTTCGGTCTGGCGCATGGCGATGCAGCCCTGACCAGCCTCGGTCTGGCACTGCCCGCCGAAACCGACAGCGTTGTGCGCCATGAAGGCCTGATCGCAATTCGCGTCTCGCCCGAGCGCGCCGAACTCTGGGTGCCTGCCGCTCAGGCGCCAAACATTCAAAGCCAACTGTCCGCCACGCTGGCTGAGGGCGAACTGAATCAATGGCTGCTGGGCCAGATCCGCGCCGGTATCGGCCAGGTCATGCCTTCCACTCGCGAACTGTTTATCCCGCAGATGCTCAATCTGCAGGCGGTCGGCGGGGTGAGTTTCAAGAAAGGCTGCTACACCGGCCAGGAAATCGTTGCGCGCATGCAGTACCTGGGCAAGCTCAAGCGTCGGCTGTACCGCTTGCGCCTCGAAGCAGCAGAGTTGCCGGAGCCCGGCACTCAGTTGTTCGCGCCCAGCCATAACAGCTCGATCGGCGAAGTGGTGCTGGCGGCCAATGCCGAGGGAAACATTGAACTCCTGGCCGTGTTGCAGGCCGAAGCTGCCGAAGCCGGTGATTTGCGTCTGGGCGCCCTCGAAGGCCCCGCGTTGCACGTGCTCGACCTGCCTTACGAACTGGATCGCGACCGCGAAATCCAGCGTTGATCGCAGCATTGTTGCAACACCCTAGAGAGTCCAAATGAGCGAACTGGCGGAAAAGGTCCAACAGGATTTGGTTGCGGCCATCGATAACGATGACCTGGTCCTGCCAACGTTGCCGGAAGTGGCCCTGCAGATTCGCAAGGCCGCCGAGGATCCGGAAATCAGCGTCAGCGATCTGAGCAAAGTCATCGGCCGCGACACCGCGCTGTCGGCGCGCCTGATCAAAGTGGTCAACAGTCCGCTGCTGCGCGCCGCGCAGGAAGTCACCGACCTGCACACCGCCATTACCCGTTTGGGCATCAACTACAGCAGCAACCTGGCGATCGGTCTGGTGATGGAGCAGATCTTCAACGCCCGCTCCGAGGTGGTCGAACAGAAGATGCGCGAAGTCTGGCGCAGCAGTCTGGAAATCGCTGGCGTCAGCTATGCGCTGTGTCGTCGCCACACCCAGCTCAAACCCGATCAGGCGGCACTCGGCGGGTTGGTGCATCAGATTGGCGTGTTGCCGATTCTGACTTACGCCGAAGACCACAATGAACTGCTCTCCGATGCGGTCAGCCTGACCCATGTGATCGAGCAGATTCACCCATTGCTCGGCGAGAAATTGCTGCGGGTCTGGGAGTTTCCCGAGCGCCTGGTGCATTTGCCATTGCTCTATCAAGACTTCAGCCGCGACTCGACGCGCATCGATTACGTCGATGTCGTGCAAGTAGCCAATTTGTATTGCCGCAAGGACACCGATCATCCGTTTGCGCGGATTGACCCGTTTAGCGTGCCGGCTTTCAGGAAGCTGGGGATTGATCCGGAGAACAAGCAGTTCTGCGCGGATCTGGAAGAATCGCGGTCGATGTTCTACTGACCTGTGGTGAGGGGATTTATCCCCGTTGGGTTGCGAAGCGACGCTGAACTCTGCGACCCGTTTTTTTCCAGACAGATTGTGATCGCTGAACTGCGACTGCTGCGCAGCCGAGCGGGGATAAATCCCCTCGCCACAAAAAACCCTTGCCACAAAAGTATTACCCGGCAATAAAACTGACCCGCACCTTCAACCCCGCCTGCTCGCCATCATGCAAGGTGATCTGCGCCAGATGCGCGCGACAGATCTCGCCGACAATCGCCAGGCCCAGACCTGAACCGGCAACCTGCTGATTGCGCCGATAAAACCGTTCGAACACCCGATCACGCTCGTGCAGCGGGATGCCCGGCCCGTCATCTTCAACCTCAAGCACCGCCGGGGCCATCACCCGCAGAATCACGTTGCCGCCCGGTGGCGTATGCGCCAGCGCGTTGTCCACCAGATTGCTCAGCAGCTCATTGAGCAGCGTCGGCTCACCGCGCAGCCACACCGGTTCATCCGCCTCCAGCGCCAGCGCCACGCCGCGCTTGTGCGCCAAAGGCGCCATGGCCATGCCCAGCTCTCGGGCCAACTGGCTCAGATCGAGCAACTGCGCGCCGCCCTCGGCAATCGCCCGCGCACCGTTTTCGACCCGGGCCAGCGACAGCAGCTGATTGGCCAGATGAGTCAGGCGATCGGTGCTTTGTGCGGATGATTCCAGCGTGGTGCGCCAGGTTTCCGGCTCGTTCGAGCGCAGGCCCAGTTCCAGCCGTGCTTTCAGTGCAGCCAGAGGTGTGCGTAATTCATGGGCAGCATCGGCAATGAACTGCGCCTGCCGTTCGAACTGGCCGCGCAGACGCTCGGTGAAATGATTGAGCGCGCGCACCAACGGCCCCAATTCATGCTGCACTTCCACCAGCGGCAGCGGCCGCAAATCGTCGGGCTGGCGTTCCTCAACAGCGGTTCTTAACCGCTCCAGCGGGCGCAGCGCCGCACTCACCGCGAACCACACCAGCAGCAATGCACCCACGGCCAGCATGCCCAAGCGCAACAGGGTGTCAGCCGCCAGACTGCGCGCCATACTGACCCGCGCTTCGTCGGTTTCAGCCACGCGGATTTCCGCCATGCCGTTCATGTTCGGCTCGCTTACCGCTTTGAGCAGGCTGACCACACGCACGTTCTGGCCGTTGTACTTCGCGTTGTAGAAGCGCGCGAGCGCCGGATAGCTGTCGGTACGCGGCGTGCCGGGCGGTGGTCCGGGGAGGTTTTCGTAACCGGAGATCAGCTTCTGGTGAATGTCGTTGACCTGGTAATAGATGCGCCCGGCGCTGTCATAGGCGAAGGTATCAAGCGCCACGTAAGGCACGTCGGCGCTGAGGCTGCCGTCGCGTTGCGACAACCCGGCAGCGATGGTCCGTGCCGAGGCCAGCAGCGTGCGGTCATACGCGGTGTCGGCGGCCTCGCGACCGTTCCAGTAAGCGCTCAAGCCACTGGCGAGCATCAGCACCACCAGCAACCATCCAAGGTTCCACAGCAACCGCCAGCGCAGGCTGCTGGGCTTATGCATCGCGGCTTTCCAGCAGATAGCCGAGGCCCCGGAAGGTGACGATGGCTACGGGCTGGCCGTCGAGTTTCTTGCGCAAGCGGTGCACGTAGATTTCGATGGCGTCGGGGCTGGCTTCTTCGTCGAGGCCGAACACCTGCGCGGCCAGTTGTTCCTTGCTCATCACTCGCCCCGGCCGCGCGATCAACGCTTCCAGGACAGCCTGCTCGCGCGAGGTCAGGGTCAGCAGTTCGTCGCCGAGGGTGAAGCGCCGCGTATCGAGGTCGTAAGCCAGCACGCCACAGCGCTGCTGACGCTCGCCGCCAAGGACACTGCGGCGCAGCAAGGCTTTGACTCGCGCTTCCAGTTCCGTCAGTTCGAACGGCTTGGCCAGGTAGTCGTCAGCACCGAGATTGAGGCCATGCACGCGATCCTTGACGTCGCTGCGCGCGGTCAGCATCAACACCGGCAGGTTTTTGCCGCGTGCACGCAGCCGCGCCAGCACCTCGAAACCGTCCATGCGCGGCAGGCCTACGTCGAGGATCGCTACGGCGTATTCCTCACTGCCCAACGCCAGGTCGGCGGCCACGCCATCGTGCAGCACATCCACGGTCAGACCGGTGCTCTTGAGCGCCTGAGCGACGCTTTCGGCCAGTTGCAGATGGTCTTCGACAAGCAGGACACGCATGGATTTGTACCTCGTTCAGGGTTGGCCGACGCCGCGCTTTGCCGCGGAGTTTACAGCCGCAACCGCCGCTGTGAAGCCCGAAAACCGTGAAAGACAACTGAAAGGTTGTTGAAAGGTTAGCCGGTTAGAGTCGGCCCACGGACAGTTTCGACTGTCGCCGCTGCTGCCACACAGCGCAACGAAAAACGCCATGAAGCGTTTTCGACTCATAAGAACAATAACGGAGTACCCCAGCATGCCCTCCATGCGCACCAAGGCTTTAATGCCTGCTCGCCTTGCTCGATTCCACCATTGCACTGTCGGTTTCTCGCCGCAGTCCTATATCCCCTCCGTTGTTTCAGTCCTTGCGCGCGCGCCGCGAGAAAACTGCGCCTGCCGCTAAGCTTTAGCGTTGCCCTTTGGTCATTCGGTCCATCCATAACAACAACTCCTCTGGAGACTCAAATGAACGTATCACTGCGTAAAGTCGCTCTCGCCGCTGGCGCGATGCTGTTTGCCGGCCAACTCATGGCCGAGCCGAAACGTCCGGAATGCATCGCCCCCGCCTCCCCCGGCGGTGGTTTCGACCTGACCTGCAAACTGGTGCAGAGCGCACTGGTCAACCAGAAGCTGTTGAGCAAACCGATGCGCGTCACCTACATGCCCGGCGGTGTCGGCGCGGTGGCATACAACGCAGTAGTGGCGCAACGTCCGGCGGATGCCGGAACGCTGGTGGCGTGGTCGAGCGGTTCGCTGTTGAACCTGGCTCAGGGCAAGTTCGGTCGCTTCGATGAAACCAACGTGCGCTGGCTCGCTGCCGTCGGCACCAGCTACGGCGCCATCGCAGTGAAAAGCGATTCGCCCTACAAGACCCTCGACGATCTCGTTCAGGCGTTGAAGAAAGATCCAGGCTCGGTGGTCATCGGCTCCGGCGGCACCGTCGGCAGCCAGGACTGGATGCAGACCGCACTGATCGCCAAGGCTGCCGGGATCAACCCGCGCGAGCTGCGTTACGTGGCACTCGAAGGCGGTGGTGAAATCGCCACGGCCCTGCTCGGCGGCCACATCCAGGTCGGCAGTACCGACATCTCCGACTCCATGCCGCACATCCAGAGCGGTGACATGCGTCTGCTCGCGGTGTTCTCGGACAAGCGTCTCGACGAACCGGAAATGAAGGACATCCCGACCGCTCGCGAGCAAGGCTACGACATCGTCTGGCCAGTGGTGCGCGGCTTCTACCTCGGGCCAAAAGTCAGCGACGAAGACTACGCCTGGTGGAAAGACGCGTTCGACAAACTGCTGGCTTCCGACGAGTTCGCCAAGCTGCGCGATCAGCGTGAGCTGTTCCCGTTCGCCATGACCGGCCCGGAACTGGACACCTACGTGAAGAAGCAGGTCGCCGACTACAAAGTGCTGGCCAAAGAGTTCGGCCTGATCCAGTGATCGTCTCTGTCTAGTGGCTGCGTCTCCTACGCGGGGACGCAGCACAGGAGCTCCCATGCTTATTCAACGCATTTTCGCCTCGGTGTTGCTGCTGGTGTGTGCCGGCCTGGCACTGATGGCGTGGCCGTACCAAGCGGCTTTTTCCTATGAACCGGTCGGCCCGCGCGCCTTTCCGCTGCTGATGCTCGGCCTGATGGGGCTGGCGCTGCTGTACATGGTGTTTCGCCCGGCGCCGATCAAACACAACCCGGATGAGCCGCCGCTGGATCGCGAAACCCTGACCAAGATCGGTCTGTGCGTGGTGTTGCTGCTGGTGTTCGCCGGCACCTTCGAACCCCTTGGCTTCATCGTGGCCAGCATCATTACCGGCGTACCGATGGCCCGTCTCTATGGCGGCCGCTGGCTGCCGAGCGTGGTGATCATCAGCCTGATGGCGGTTGGTCTCTATCTGCTGTTCGATCGCTTGATGGATGTTCCGCTGCCCCTCGGCCTGCTCAGCGTCCTGGAGAACTGATATGGATACCCTTGGCTATTTGGGTCAGGGCTTCGGCGTCGCGCTGAGCCCGTACAACCTGGTGACCGCACTGTGCGGCACCCTGATCGGCACCGTCGTCGGCCTGTTGCCGGGCCTTGGTCCGATCAACGGCGTGGCGTTGCTGATTCCGATCGCGTTCGCGCTCGGCCTGCCGCCGGAGTCGGCGCTGATCCTGCTCGCGGCGGTCTATCTGGGCTGCGAATACGGCGGCCGGATCAGCTCGATCCTGCTGAACATTCCGGGTGAAGCCTCGACTGTAATGACCACCCTCGACGGCTACCCGATGGCCCGCAAAGGTATGGCCGGTGTCGCGCTGTCGCTGTCGGCGTGGAGTTCGTTCATCGGCGCGTTCATCGCCACCTGCGGCATGGTCCTGTTTGCCCCGCTGCTGGCGAAATGGGCGATTGCCTTCGGGCCTGCGGAATACTTCGTGCTGATGGTGTTCGCAATTGTCTGTCTCGGCGGCATGGCCGGTGATCGACCGTTGAAGACCTTTATTGCGGCGCTGATCGGTCTGTTCCTTTCCACCGTCGGCATCGACGCCAACAGTGGCGTGTACCGTTTCACCGGCGACAACATTCACCTGACCGACGGCATCCAGTTCGTTGTGCTGGTGCTGGGTCTGTTCTCGATCAGCGAAATCCTTCTGCTGCTGGAAAAAACCCACCACGGCCAGGAAGCGGTGAAAGCCACCGGCCGGATGATGTTCAACTTCAAGGAAGCGGCGTCGGTGTTCGTCGTCAACGTGCGCTGCGGCGTGCTCGGTTTCATCATGGGCGTGCTGCCCGGTGCTGGCGCAACGCTCGCCAGTGCCGTGGCCTACATGACCGAGAAGCGCATCGCCGGCACCAGCGGCAAATTCGGTGAAGGCGATCCCCGTGGTCTGGCCGCGCCGGAAACCGCTATCGGCGGCGCGGCGTGCGGCGCTCTCGTTCCGATGCTGACCCTCGGCGTTCCGGGTTCGGGCACCACGGCGGTGATGATCGGCGCGCTGTCGCTGTACAACATCACCCCGGGTCCACTGCTGTTCCAACAGCAACCGGACATCGTCTGGGGCCTGATCGCTTCGTTGTTCATTGCCAACGTGATGCTGGTGATCCTCAACATCCCGATGATCCGCGTGTTCACCCGCATCCTCGCCGTGCCGAACTGGGCGCTGGTGCCGATCATCGCGATCATCACCGGTATCGGCGTTTACGCGGTGCACGCGACCACCTTCGATCTGTTCCTGATGATCGGTATCGGCATCTTCGGTTACATCCTGCGCAAGCTGGATTTCCCGCTGTCGCCGCTGCTGCTGGGCTTCATCCTCGGCGGTCTGATGGAGCAGAACCTGCGTCGCGCCCTGTCGATCTCCAATGGCGCGCTGGAGATTCTCTGGTCGAGTCCGATCACCTTCGGTTGCTGGATCCTCACCGCGATCATGCTGCTGATGCCGCTGATCCGCATCTGGCGCAAGCGTTCGGCGGCACGGCGCGTCATTGCCGATGTCTGATCGCTTGTCCCTGAAAGCCTGGTGGGGCACCCCGCTGGTCGGTCTGCTTGGCGGTTTCATCGCCAGCCAGATCGGCTGGCCGCTGCCGTGGATGGTCGGCTCGTTGCTGGCGATCATCCTGGTGCGCTGCCTGACGCCGTGGCAACTGGCGGAAATCCCTGGCGGGCGCAAGTGCGGCCAGTGGATCGTCGGCATCGGCATCGGCCTGCACTTCACCCCGTTGGTGATGGAACAGGTGCTCAGTCATTTCGGTTTGATCTTCTTCGGTGCATTGGTTACCAGCCTGTCGGCGGTGGTCGGCGTGTGGCTGATGCGCCGCACCGGCGAGGACCGCGCCACGGCTTTTTTCTCAAGCATGCCCGGTGGTTCCGGGGAGATGGTCAACCTCGGTGCGCGCAACGGTGCACTGCTCAGCCATGTCGCGGCCGGGCAGAGTCTGCGGGTGTTGGTGGTGGTGTTGTGCGTGCCGGCGGCGTTCAAGTATCTGCTCGGTGACGGCACGCCGATTTCTCACGCCGGCAGTGTCGATTGGCGCTGGCTGGCGATTCTGTTTCCGGCGGGCGCCCTGCTCGCCTGGCTCTGGCAGCGTCTGCGCCAACCCAATCCATGGCTGTTCGGGCCGTTGCTGGTCAGTGCGGCGGTGAGCATTACGTGGGATTTGCACATCGGTTTGCCCAATGGCGGCAGTCAGATCGGCCAATGGCTGATTGGCAGCGGTCTGGGCTGTCACTTCAATCGGCAGTTCTTCCGCCGCGCGCCGTCGTTCATGGGCCGGACGTTGATCGGCACCGCGCTGACCATGTTGATCGCGTCGCTGGCGGCGTTGGGCTTGAGTGCGTTGACCCATCTGGATCTGCGTTCGCTGACCCTGGGCATGATGCCCGGCGGGATTGCCGAAATGAGCCTGACCGCGGAAACCCTGCAATTGTCGGTGCCGCTGGTGACGGCGATGCAGGTGATGCGGCTGTTGTTCGTGCTGTTTCTGGCGGAGCCGTTGTTCAGGTATTGGAACCGTCATCCCGCGTAAGACTGAAAACCGAGTTGCCCTTTTCGCGAGCAGGCTCGCTCCCACGGGGTTTTGTGGCTTGCACACAATTGCTGTGGGAGCGAGCCTGCTCGCGAAGGGGCCAACCCGATCGAGACATCAAATCGGTGGCAAGCGCCAGTCGATCGGCGTTTCGCCATTCTGTTCGAGAAACTTGTTGGTCCGGCTGAAATGCCCACAGCCCAAAAACCCGCGATATGCCGACAACGGCGACGGATGCACCGAGGTCAGCACCAGGTGCTTGGTCGCGTCGATCAGCTTCTGCTTGCTCTGCGCATGGGCGCCCCAAAGCATGAACACCAGATGCGGCTGCCGTTCGCTGACCACCTCAATAATGCGGTCGGTGAAGTGTTGCCAGCCCTTGTCCTTGTGCGCGTTGGCGTTGGCGCGCTCAACCGTCATGGTGGTGTTGAGCAGCAGCACGCCCTGTTCGGCCCAGCTCTGCAGGTAGCCGTGGTTGGGAATGTCGATATTGAGGTCGCGCTTCAGCTCTTTATAGATGTTGACCAGCGACGGCGGCGCCGGCACGCCCGGTTGCACCGAGAAGCACAGACCGTGGGCCTGGCCCGGGCCGTGGTAAGGGTCCTGGCCGAGGATCACCACTTTCACCTTGTCCAGCGGCGTTGAGTTCAGCGCATTGAAAATCATCGGTCCCGGCGGATAGATCTCCTTGCCGGCCGCCCGCTCCTGCTGCAGAAAGCTGCGCAACTCTGCCATGTAAGGCTGGTCGAACTCAGCACGCAGTGCCTCCTTCCAGCTCGGTTCGAGTTTGATACGGTCGTCAGCAGTCATGGTCATTTCCGGCAAAAACAATGGGGCGAACCCTAGGAAAGCCGACCACGCTTGTCAATTGATCTGACGCAGATCCGGCACTTTCCCCCATAGCGATCATACTGTTCGCTCAAATTCCCGATCGAGGTCACGATGAATCTGCACTTCGAAGAACTGACCGGCACCGACGGCGCCCGCATCGGCATCGCCAGCCTGGATGCCGAAAAATCGCTGAACGCGCTGTCCCTGCCGATGATCAACGCGCTCAGCGACAAATTGAACGCCTGGGCCAATGACCCGCAAATCGTCTGCGTGCTGCTGCGCGGTATCGGCAGCAAAGCCTTCTGCGCCGGTGGCGAAGTGCGCAGCCTGGTCGAAGCCTGCCGCGCTCACCCCGGCGAAGTCCCGCCGTTGGCCGCGCAGTTTTTCAGCGCGGAATATCGCCTCGATTACAGCCTGCATACCTATCCGAAGCCGCTGATCTGCTGGGGTCACGGTTATGTGCTCGGTGGCGGCATGGGCCTGTTGCAGGGCGCGAGCACGCGGATCGTCACGCCGAGCAGCCGTCTGGCGATGCCGGAAATCACCATTGGTCTGTATCCGGACGTCGGCGCCAGTTGGTTTCTCGCCCGATTGCCGGGCAAGCTCGGCTTGTTTCTCGGCCTGACCGGCGCGCACATCAACGGCCGTGATGCGCTGGATCTGGATCTGGCCGACCGCTTCCTGCTCGACGAACAGCAACCGCAATTGATCGAAGGCTTGCTGCAATTGAACTGGCAGGAACAGACCGCCATGCAGCTCAACAGCCTGCTCAAGGCTCTGCAGCAGGAGGCACTTGGGCAAATGCCCGAAGCGCAGTGGCTGCCGCGTCGTCAGCAGATCGACGAACTGCTCGATGTCAGCGACGTTGCCTGTGCGCGGAAAGCCATCAGCCTGCACCGCGACAGCAGCGATCCGTTGATTGCCCGCGCGGCGAAAACCATGACCGAGGGCTCGCCGCTGACCGCGCATCTGGTCTGGGAACAGATCAGCCGCGCGCGGCACATGTCGCTGGCCGAAGTATTCCAGATGGAATACACCCTGAGCCTCAATTGCTGCCGTCATCCGGAATTCAGCGAAGGCGTGCGCGCGCGTTTGATCGACAAGGATCAGAAGCCGCACTGGCACTGGCCGGATATCAATAACGTGCCGGATGCGGTGGTCGAGGCGCACTTTCATAAAGTCTGGGAGGGGCGGCATCCGTTAGCGGATCTGCCCCAGTATTGAGGTGACGCGAGGCCCGCGATGGCGACTGGAATGCCATCGCGGGCCGGCTCAATCGGTCATCTTGTCAGACATTCAGTTCGTAGAACTCAATGATTTCCTTCATGGCCCGCTGCGCTTCATCGTCGCCCTTTAGCAAAATATCCTCGACATCCCTTAATGGCGGGAGAGGATGCAGACGCTCGGCAATCTGCGTCGCGCTGTAGTCTTGAATCGCTGTTCCTTCGCTGACTCTTATGAAGCCAATAGCGCTTTCACCAGCGGCAAAATGACTGGAAACCCGGATTTTCGGCGCCATGCCGTAATCCACCACAATCACCAGATCATCGCGCTCACGATGAAACTTCAGGTTGTCGATCGTCAGCCTGCGTTCGGAAAAATCGATCCCGTCCCGGCCGCCTCCGTTGTTGATGATCACGTCTCTGCCGAGGCCATCGTATCGGTAGATATCATTTCCGGCACCGCCGGCCAGCGTGTCGTTGCCCGGCCCACCCACCAGCAGATCATCACCGGGGCTGCCCGTGAGCACGTCATCCCCGTGCATGCCTCGGATCTCTCCCGCGCCGCTTATGGTGTCGTTGCCGCGACCGCCCACGAGTGGCAGCGCTCGTCCGTCTCGCAGGGAGGTTGAACGGGTGGGATGGTTGACGATGACACCCGTATGAAAAGTCTCGGGCGCAGGGCCGAGCTGACTCGATTCCAGCAGTTGCTTCAAACTTGCGACCGACCCATCGGCGAACTTGACGAGCTCAATACCGGCCCCCTCAAGTTCACCGTTGTGGGGCAAGACGATGCGGACTTTTTGCGTCCCGCCCCATTGGATATCGAGTGTCGGATGAAGCATTTTCGCTCTCGGCGGGTTGCGGTAAGTCGCGCGATCCGGGTTGGGCTCCAGCTCGACATGGGTGGTCTCTATCAGCGCAGCACCCCAGCTCAATTGCAGTGCATCGCGCTGCGCGCCTGCTGGAAGAACGACCGTGTCCTGATCGATCAATCCGTACTCGTCTTTCCACCCCGCTGCGCCAACTTCTGCTCGGTGGAAAACAGGGTTGAGCACGTCCGCAATCGTGGTTGTCGCCCCGGCATGCGCTTGCACGACGTAGGTGTCGGCGCCGTCTTCGCCGTAGAGCCAGTCATCACCCGATCCGCTGAGCAGATAGTCGGCGCCCTCGGAGCCGAGCAAGGTATCGTCACCTGCACCGGCGGATAAAAACGCGCCCGGTGTTCTGTCGCCGACAGTGCCGTAGTCA
This sequence comes from Pseudomonas sp. Sample_9, assembly GCF_004307535.1. Lineage (NCBI taxonomy): Bacteria > Pseudomonadati > Pseudomonadota > Gammaproteobacteria > Pseudomonadales > Pseudomonadaceae > Pseudomonas > Pseudomonas sp. Sample_9. Next base: position 35,160 of record NZ_RAZO01000213.1, on the reverse strand, counting down.
AGTGGGGAGCCTGCATAAGCGACGATCAGATCGTCTCCCGCGCCGCCGTGGAAAACGTTTTCCACTTCGACGTTGATTCGCCCGCCGGCATCGTCGCCATGGACGACTTTGCGTTTGATCGTTTCAGTTGTGACATCCCAGCGAAACGCCTTGGGGACTGTTGCGCCCGAACTGAAGCTTGCTGCCGGGTAGACGTACCAGCCTTCAAGCGCGCCGGATTGCTTTCGGTCCTCAACCAATACGTCGCCCGTATTGAAGGAAAACCCGTTGGCCGAGCCGGATCGATAATAGCGAGGCGCCTGACTTGAGGAGGCGACTGCTCCCTCGGCTTTCACCGGTTTATGTTCGACACGGGTTGTGGTTGTCGACTGCCTTTCACTGACTACGGCTTGCCCTGCATCCGCCTTCATCCATGGCGGCGTTTCAGACAGTGTCCCCGCTTCGACGCTGCCATCGATCAGCTCGGTGTGAGTGGTGTAACCGGTGTCGCTGGTGGTGACATGACTGCGCACCCAGACGCCTTGCTCATTCAAGGTAAAACCTGTGGCGTGTTTGCGGGCGGAGCGTTTTGACTGGATTTGCGCGAGGAACTCATCGGTCCAGTTCACCGTTTGAACAGATGCCACCGGGCCTTGCGCCGCAGCGGTGACATCGTCTGGCTGAACCGGATCCTCAACTTTGCTTTCAGGGGTTGCCGAGGCGGTGACAGGTTCCGGTACGGGTGGCTCGGCCGTCTCTATCGGTGGCAATGTTTTGCGCAGGACATCTGCGTAATCAAGTACCACGCCGTCGTTGAAACTGAATGTGGAAGACTTCCACTTCTCGTGATTCTTGATGAGTATCGCGTCGCCCGTTCCATTGGCCAGTCGCAACACCGTACCGACGGAAACTTCGATAACGTCGGCCTTAAGGCTTTGCGCGCAAAACCCTGCACCGAACCTGATGATGTTGCGGCCGCCGGCATCGGTGACGATATCCAGGCCGTCGCCAGCGCCGAAATAGTAGATGTCGGCGCCATCCATGCCATCCAGCACGTCAGCACCGGGACCGCCATCAAACACGTTGTCGCCAGAATCGCCGCGAAGGTAGTCCGTCCCTTCCCCGCCCAGCAGGGTGTCGTTGCCACCACCTCCGAGCAGCGTGTCGTTACCTGAGCCACCGTGCAGATAATCGGCATTCTGCTCGGCCTCAGCGCTGTTTTCGTAATCGCCGGCAAGAATGTCGTCACCCGCACCGCCGTCCAGCGTGTCGGCACCGAAACCACCCTGTAACGTATCGTTTCCTTCGCCGCCCTGAAGCAAATCATCGTTGATGCCGCCCGGCTGCAGGTCAGACACATCGCCATCGAGAAAATCAGCCCCTGAGCCACCCGCCAGCGTATCCGCGCCACCCATGCCGCGCAGGGTGTCATCCCCCGCGCCGCCATCGAGAAAGTCGTTGCCGTGATAGCGAACCGGATGCTCAGGGCTATCGCCGATCAGATCGTCATTACCTTCGCCGCCGAAAAGCAAATCATCGCCAGCGCCGCCCCAGAGCGTGTCATCGCCGGAGCCACCGTCCAGCAGATCATCGCCAAAAAAATGCGCGGCATCGCCTTCGACGCCATCCAGTACGCCGTCATCACCCTGCAAAATGTCGTTGCCAGGGCCGCCATACAAAGCGTCGCTGCCACCGTTACCGCCGAGTGAATCATCACCACTGCCGCCGTCCAGCACATCGTTGCCATGGTGTCTGCTGGGCAGGCCACCGCCCCAATCGAGGTTGTCACCAAGCATCACGTCGTTGCCGCTGCCACCGGCCAGGGTGTCGTTACCTTGATCGCCTTTGAGAAAATCGTCGTCAGCTCCGCCGTCAAGCAGGTCCTCCCCCCAGCCGCCGTCGATAAAATCCCTGCCACCCTGCCCGTACAGCACGTCGTCACCGCCCTCGGACGCACTGTTTATCGAGGCCTTTGAAAAGACCGTTCGGTGACTGGTGACACCACCAGCTATGGGGACGTCAGCGCGTTTGACCGCCCAACCTTGTTCCAGCGCACCGGTGGTTTCGTCTCCTGACAAGACATCGTCACCAGCACCGCCGATCAAGGTATCCCGGTCATTGCCACCGAGCAGAACATCTCGGGACGCCGTACCGATAAGCAAATCGTCACCTTGCCCGCCGTCGAGCCAGTCGCCACGATTCGCCTTGCCCTTGGCGTCACCGTCGGCCATGGCCTTTTCGATTGTCGTCTGCTTGTCGCCGAATAACCGATCGTTTCCAGCCTTGCCGAACAATCGATCAGAACCACCCAGGCCGAGAATGACGTCGTCTGCGGCGGAACCGTAAAGTACGTCGGCCTTGTTGCGCTGTTTGACCTTGGGCAGCAGCACCACGTTGCCCAGCTCATCAAAGGAGGGCTGATCGCCAGGGACGGTGGGATCAGCGTCTTTGGCTTTCCAGTCGCCCTGAAGCGTCAAATCCGCAGCAGTGAGCGGCTGCCCCTCGTATTCAGGGAGGCGGATGCCAAGCATTCCGGGCTGGAAGTTTTTGATCACCACCAGATCGCCCTGGCCGTATTTGATGTTGAGGGTGTTTTCAACAAGCGTCAGGGTGATGGACCGATCCTCGGTAGACCAGATATTGCTCAGAGGCGCGCGGCGTTTGAGATGGGGAATCGGCGCGCCGTTGATCCACAGTTGCCCATCGGCGTTGGCATCAAGAATCTCGTCGATGCCATCGCCGCTGGCGAATTCATAACGGTCGTTGCCTTCGCCTCCGATCAAGGAGTCGTTACCCTTTCCTCCGATCAGAACATCGTCACCGGCCATTCCGTACAACCCATCATTGCCGTCACCTCCGGTTAGCGAGTCATTGCCGCGACCACCTTCAATGACATCGTGACCGGCCATCCCATCGATGGAGTCATTGCCCTCGCCGCCATACAGATGATCGGCATTGGCGCCACCGGCGAAAGATCGCCCACCGTCGTCACCGAACATGGCCAGCGGATTCAAAACGCCGGTGGTCATCGGCGCCTGTTTGCCTGAGGCGAGATCGGAGTAGGAAAACTGCTGCAGCGAGTGTTCGCCAAACGAGCCTTGGGTTCGCGCAATCAACCGCGCCAGCATTTGCGCTCGATCCGCCAGCCACTGCGCGGTGATAAAACCTTCGCCAGTGTGCGGATCGTAAAGCTCGAGGTTGCGATCGGGATAACCGTCGGCTCGTTCTATGACGACTTCACTGAGTTGCTGCAAAGAGTTGCGCAACGCCACACCGAGCGGCGTCGCCTCGCCTGCCAGTTTCGCCCATGCATTGGCATTGCCGAACTCGCTTATTGTCCGGGTGACGATGCTTTGCGACTGCTCTGGGGAGAATGCCGAGAAGAAGGCGTAAGCGTTGCTGGCGAAGGTTTCGTTGGTGGTGGGTATGGCAGCAGAATCGCCGTCGTAAGTGCGCTTGAACATGTCGAGAAATTCGTTCTGGCCGTAGCGCAAGATCAGCTCGACCACGGCGGCAACAGGCGTGCCTTTGACTACATGTTGAATCAGCGGATTCACACTGCCACTGGCCAGCGCGATATTGATTTGCTCCGGCACCACTGAAAGCAGACTTTGCAGTGGATTGATGCCGAAATTATTGATCGCCGCTCGCAGGCCGACGCTATAGGAATCGATGGCGAAGAGAATGTTTTTATAGTCGTCGAGCCGGTTGGGTTTTGCCTGAAGGGGTGGGCCGTCATCTTCCCCGTTCGAATCACCGGCGGAGATCAACCGCCAGGTTTCATAGGGAGGCTTACCGCCCAACAGGCTGAAACCGATCGTTCCAGACCAGCCGGCGTTACGCTTGACGGCGGTGTCGTCCTCCCCGCAGACCTCCTTGAACAGGGCCTCGCCAATCGCGCTGGCGTCGATTTCTGCGATCTGGCTGATTGACGGAACAGTCCAGGGTGCCAGTTGACCGGCAAGGGATCCGTTGATCAGGGTATTGATGAAGTTGACGGCAACCTGGTTGGATGAAAGCTGCATCAGGTCTTCACTGAAAATTGTATTCAGTCTCAGTTCACCTTGGCGGGAGGTGTAACCACGAATCAGGGCAGAGTAGGCACCGTTTCCACCGTTGGCATCAATGGCCACGGCAAGCCAGAGTCTGGCGCTTTTCAGCACGTCTCCAGCCTCTTTATCGGCAGCTGCAACGTCAGAAACTTTCTCACCAATAATATCGAACAGCTTTTGGTACAGGGGGGCGCAGCTTGCCCCTGCTAATTCCAATGCAATGTACTCCACACCCTCAGAATTTAATGTCATGCCTTTGCAATTATTTGCCGCATTGAAAATTTCCGATTTTTCCATATCGTTACAAACATAACTCATTGTTACTTCCTTGTAATAACAGAGCGTGAAAGATAATCACTGAGATACTTGAGCATCTCAGGTGCTTCGCGTAATGACGACAGACCAAGACCTACACTACCGTGCCCTCCAGCGAAGTCGAAGTTATCCAGATTGACCGTGCAGAAGAAATTCAGCTTGCCGAAATCCAGATTCTCCAATTCAGCCCTACCAAAACCTGCCAGCTTTTTGTCAGTCAGTTGCTCTTCGGAAGCCGGGCGAATCAAGCCGTCACACTTGATCAGCCGAGGGGTTCCGTCTCGCCGCGGCCAACCTGCAATGACAAAATTTCGTACGGATGACACATTCTTGAAATGCGGTGGCGGAGCATTCAGCCAAACTTCCAGCCCCGGATAATTCTTTAGTTTCACAATCAACTCATCCGGCCAGTTGACGTGCCGATAACCGCGCTCATGGGGTTCGGTGGTTTCTTTTCTGGTAAAAAGCCCGGCATTCAATTTATAAAGCCGCCAGCTTTCGGGGATCGGTTCCAGGCGCTGATCCTGATACCGATGCAGCCCCGTCCCGGTCCACCAGAAAAGCCCCTTCAGAGCAATCGCCAGACACGCTTTCTTGTTCACCATCTCAGGCATGCCAACGTAAAACTCGGGGACTAGCGTCTTATCTATATAGGCGCCGCCTAATATCGGCACTTGCTTCATGCTCGCCAGCTTGCTCTGACAAGCTTTTTCGTCTGCCTGGTGAATAGCCGCCGACTCGGCAGATTGTTCTTTGCGAATATAAAATTCCGCTACGCAATAACAGACATAAAAGAACAACCCACACTTCAATAACCTTTTGACCCACTTGATCGCCTGCTTACGCGACTTCCTGGACATTTCAAACCTCCCGCTCAAACTGCGGAACGGTTGGTATGTCGTTATGCCCGGATATCGCGCTTGCGAAAACCTCAAAATATTGGCTCACGCCTGATTTCACACTGAACCGACCTGCCGTCAACTTCGCAGCGCTGGCAAGACCATCGTACTCACCTGCCGACTTCAAAACCTTGCTTACACTTCTGGCAACTGCTTGATGGTCGAAGAAATCCACCAATATTCCATTAGCCCCATCGGCAATGACTTCCCTTACCGGAGCCGTATCCGACGCAACAACCACACAACCAGACGCCATCGCCTCCAGTAACGACCAGGACAAGACAAACGGATACGTCAAATAAACATGGACTTTGGAACATGCGAGAACCGCGCGGTAAGTCTGGTAAGGAAGTTTCCCTGTGAAATGCACTCTGGAGTGATCGAAACTGACCTCCGCCTCCATCCTGCTGCGCCAATCCGGGTACCCGACCGGCTTACTCCCATAACTGACACCATCACCGCCAACCACTATGATCTGCGCATCGGGGCACTCGGCCTGAACAAGCGGGATCGCTCGCATGAAACTGTGAAAGCCGCGATAAGGCTCAAGGTTTCTGGCGATATAGGTAACGATCGGCTGTCCGGCTTTGAGCTCGATTCCATTGGGCAATCTGACTGCCCCGACTTTCGCCAGGTCAGAACTTTGAACCACACCTTCATGGATGACCCGAATCGCCGACCGGTAAGCGGCCGGAAACAGGCTGCGCTGCCACTGGGTCGGCGCGATTGCGATATCACATTGTTGAAGATTCAACAGATGCAGCGAGTTGAGCACGCGCAGCCGTGACGACTCCCTTGCGGCTCGGCGGAATTCAGGGTCGAACCCGCAATCGGCGCCCTGCGCTCGATAGTAATACTCGCAATAGTGAACAAGCGGCGTATCGGGGTAGACGTCCTTGGCGAACAGCGTTTCTCCCCATCCGGGATGAGCAAGAATTACATCTGGCTGATAACCCGAACGTTTCAGCCGGCCCAGAATTTCAAAAACCTCGTGCCCGTCAATCACTGCTTGTTCGTAGCGGATCAGATACGGGTGAATATTGCCGGGCGCTCGCCCCGTCGCTCGATATCGATGGGTGTTCACACCGGCGACGCCCGGTGCCGTGTCCCGGCCTATCGCCACAACCTCATCACCGCGCTCCAGCGCCGCCAGCACCACATGACGGAACTGACCGGGAAAATTTTGATGAATAACCAGTAGCTTCATAGCGCTGAACGTCCATTTTTCGCCGCTATCGAGCTGAGGATTGCTCGCCTCGTTCGGCATCCACGAACGCTAACAAACACCACGAAATGAAACTGTAGGACGCTTCCGGGATTGCCTTGGGAGATGGCCCACGGACCCCTTTTTTGCCGGGCAAAAAAAAGCGGCGCTTGATGCGCCGCTTGTTCGTTGCGGTGATTTACCAGCGGTTGCCACGGCCGTTGTAGTCACGGCGACCGCTGTGACGATCATAGTTGCCGCGACCCCGGTGGTCATTGTCCCAACCGCCGCGACGGTGGCCGTCCCAGCGTCCGCGATCGTTGCCGTGCCAGCGACGGCTTTCGTAATAACGCGGGGCCGGTTGATAGTGCCTTGGCGCCTGGTAATAACGCGGTTGCTGGTAGTACCGCGGCGCTGGCTGGTAGTAGCGCGGCTGAGTGTAATAAGTGCCGCCGCTGCGGTAATAGGAGCCGCCACCGCTGTAATAGGCCGGTGCGGGTGATGTGTAGACCTCTGACCTGTAGTAGCTGTCTCCGTATGAATAAGGGACGCATCCGCCAAGGGAAAAAAGCATCACGGCAAGCAATAGGATTCGGCGATACATGGCGGCCTCCTGGACCGCGGGTTGGCCACACCAGCGACGCTGGCAGGCGACCGTCAGCAATTGCGTGACTGTCGAAGAATCAGACAGCGATTTCGGAATCTGGTGCGTTCCTGCAACAAGTTGAAACAAGTGATTATGAAATCTTGTTTACCCGCAAAATCAGCGACCAATGAAGCGTAAACGCGCTGCATGACGGTGCAACCGCGCACCACCACGATGCGCTGTCGCTCGCCCCGCTCACTTCGGCAATCCAGCAGATCCCCGCCGCAGAGGCCTCGGCGCGACTTGGCACGCCTCTCGCTTTAGCAAACCCGTGCAGGAGTCATCACAGGTTCGCGGCACCACAATTTGCAATGGCTGACTAGGGTTCCGGCTCGCAATCGCGAGTGGCTGGTCCGAGAGTTGGCGACCTCCAGTTGAGGTTACACGGCGGGACAAAAGCCCGGGAGACAAGCCACCGTTCGCGGTGCCGCGTTGCCTTCCTGTCCGCCCTCGATCAACTGGAGAATCCGCAATGATCCGACTACGTTTCCCCGCCCTGCTCGCCGCCGCTTTCGCCGCGCTCATCAGCACGCAGCCTTCCGCCGCCCAGAAAGACCACTTCAGCGTGTGCTGGACGATCTACGCCGGCTGGATGCCATGGGAATACGCCGGCAGCCAGGGCATCGTCGACAAATGGGCGAAGAAATACGGGATCAAGATCGACGTCGTGCAGCTCAACGACTACGTCGAATCAATCAACCAGTACACCGCCGGCCAGTTCGACGGCTGCACCATGACCAACATGGATGCGCTGACCATTCCGGCTGCCGGCGGCGTTGACAGCACCGCGTTGATCGTCAGCGATTTCTCCAATGGCAACGACGGCATCGTGCTCAAAGGCGAAGGTAAAAAAGTCGCTGATCTGAAAGGCATGGACGTCAATCTGGTCGAGCTGTCGGTCTCGCATTACCTGCTGGCTCGCGCGCTGGACTCGGTGGACCTGACCGAGAAAGACCTGAAAGTGGTCAACACCTCCGACGCCGACATTGCCGCCGCGTTCAACACCGACGACGTCAACGCCGTGACCACCTGGAACCCGATGCTCTCGGATATCAAGGCCAAACCCGGCGTCACCGAAGTGTTCAATTCCAGCCAGATCCCCGGCGAGATCATGGACATGATGGTGGTCAACAGCGCCACCCTCAAAGACAACCCGGCGCTGGGCAAAGCGCTGACCGGGGCGTGGTTCGAAGTGGTCGCTTTGATGAACGCGAAAAATGCCGCGAGCAAAGCTGCGCTGGAACACATGGCCAAGGCCTCGGGTACTGATCTCGCCGGCTTCCAGGCGCAACTGGACACCACAAAACTGTTCGCCACGCCGAGCGAAGCGCTGAATTTCGCCACCAGCAAACAACTGCCGGACACCATGCGCAAGGTCGCCGAATTCTCCTTCGAGCACGGCCTGCTCGGCGAAGGCGCGAAGGACCCGAGCGCGGTGGGCATGTCCTTCGCCAACGGCGTGACCAGCGGCGACACCGCCAATCTCAAGCTGCGTTTCGATCCGACCTACGTGCAGATGGCCGCCGACGCCAAGCTGTAAGCCACGGAGGATTTGGCCATGCGCCTGATCAATCGCCACCCTGATCGCCCGAGTCGCCTGTTGCTGGTGATCCTGCCGTTCGCGCTGGTGCTGTTCGCCTATTTCACAGGCTCGGCCGAGCGCCTGGCGGACAACCCCAACGACAAACTGCTGCCCAGCGCCGTGCAGATGAGCGACGCGGTAAAACGCCTGGCCTTCAACGCCGACAGCCGCACCGGTGAATACCTGCTGTGGCAAGACACTGCGTCCAGTCTGCGGCGTTTGGCCATCGGCCTCGGCATCGCGGCGCTGGCGGGTCTTTGCCTCGGTATTGCGGCGGGCACCCTGCCGCTGTTCGGCGCGCCGTTGTCGCCGTTGCTGACGGTGCTGTCGATGGTGCCGCCGCTGGCGATCCTGCCGATTCTGTTCATCGTCTTCGGGCTGGGCGAGTTGTCGAAAGTCATGCTGATCGTGATTGGCATCACCCCGGCGCTGGCACGGGATCTGGAACAGCGTGCCCGTGACATTCCGGTCGAACTGCTGATCAAGGCGCAGACCCTCGGCGCCTCGACCTGGACGCTGATGCTGCGCGTGGTCTTGCCGCAGCTGTTGCCGCGCTTGCTGATCTCGCTGCGCTTGATGCTCGGTTCGGCGTGGCTGTTCCTGATCGCCGCCGAAGCGATCGCCTCCACCGATGGCCTCGGCTACCGAATCTTTCTGGTGCGGCGCTACCTGGCGATGGATGTGATCCTGCCCTACGTGGTGTGGATCACCCTGCTCGCCTGGCTGATGGACTGGGGCCTGAAACAGCTGACCCAGCGCGCTTTCCCTTGGTACGAGGGAGCGGCGAAATGAGCTTCATCACAGTAAAAAACGTCTGGCAGCAATACGCCGATCAAGTGGTTCTGGAAGGCTTGAACCTGAGCGTCAACGAAGGCGAGTTCTGCACCTTGGTCGGCGCCTCCGGTTGCGGCAAATCGACCTTCCTGCGCCTGCTGCTCGGCCAGGAAAGCGCCAGTCGCGGGGAGATTCTGCTCGACGGCCAGCCCTTGGCCGGCGAACCGGATGCCAGCCGTGGCGTGGTGTTTCAACGCTACTCGGTGTTCCCGCATCTGAGCGTGCTCGACAACGTCGCCCTCGGTCTCGAATTGCCGCGTGCGCCCTTGCTTGGCCGGCTGTTCGGCAACGCCAAACGCGATGCTCGCGAGCAGGCTGCAGCCCTGCTGACAAAAGTCGGCCTCGGCCATGCGCTGGACAAGTACCCGGCACAGCTGTCCGGAGGCATGCAGCAACGATTGGCCATCGCCCAGGCGCTGATCATGAAGCCGCGTGTGTTGCTGCTCGACGAGCCCTTCGGCGCACTCGATCCGGGCATTCGCAAAGACATGCACGCGCTGCTGCTGGAGCTGTGGCGCGAGACGCAACTGACGGTGTTCATGGTCACCCACGACCTGTCCGAAGGCTTCAGCCTCGGCACGCGTCTGCTGGTGTTCGACAAGGTGCGCCTCGACCCGCACGCCCCCGGCGCCTATGGCGCTCGCATCACTTACGACATCCCGTTGAACAGCGACCGCCGCGCCCAGCGCGCCGCCGTCGAGGCCCTGCCGCTGCCGCTGGCGGGCACCCTTCGCACTGCTTGAGAGGACTGCTCCAATGACTGATTCAATCCAACTCTTCCCACCCTTCGCTGAAGAACTGCTGCCGGGCGGCGGCCACCGTTCATTCGTGCTCAAGCGCGGCCAATTGCTGCGCCTGACTGACCTGCGCGGTGGCGCCAATGTCAGCCTGACCTTGCTCAATGCCAATGAAAAAACCGAGCGGCTGAACCTGCCCGACAGCCTCAAATGCCAACACACCGCCAAGCTCACCGCCGGCCACTGCCTGTACTCGGACATGGGCCGCGTGCTCGCCGCGATCACCGCCGACACCTGCGGCTGGAGCGACAGCCTCGGCGGTGTGCTGTGCGCGCAAGAGGTCGCAGAAAAATACGGCCAGGGCCGCTACCAGGAACTGCGCAACGGCTTCTTTCGCAACGGCACCGACAACCTGCTGGTGGAGCTCGGCAAGTGGGGCCTGGGCCTGTCCGACCTGCTGATGACCCTCAATCTGTTCAGCCGCGTGAACGTCGATGAGGCCGGGCGTTTCCACTTCGTCGAGGGCAATTCGAAGGCCGGCGACTACATCGAGTTGTATGCGCCGATGGACACCCTGGTGGTGCTCACCGCCCTGCAACATCCGATGGACCCGTCCCCCGAATACGCCCCGAAACCCTTGAAGCTGAGCTGGATGAACGCCGACGCCAGCGTCGCCGAACACTGCCGCACTTCGCGCCCGGAAAACGAGCGCGGCTTTATCAACACCGACCGTTTGTTCGCCTGAGGATCGCAGCCATGTCACTCGCAATCGCCACTTCGCACAAGCAAGCCGACAGCGCGATCTACCGCGCGACCATTCCCGCCGGCGAGCCTTGGCTGATGGAGGTCAAGGCCGGGCAGACCCTGCGCATCCTCGATCTGGAAGGCAATCAGGCAGTCGACACCTTGTTCTACAGCCTCGCCAACCCCAAGGAACGCTACGATGTACAACGCACCTTGCGCCGGCAGAACAGCGTCTACCTGAGCACCGGCAGCGTGCTGTATTCCAACCTCGGCCAGCCGATGCTGACCATCGTTGCCGACACTTGCGGGCGCCACGACACCCTCGGCGGCGCCTGCGCGCAAGAGAGCAACACCGTGCGCTACGCCCTGGAAAAACGCTACATGCACAGCTGCCGCGACAACTACCTGCGCGCCTGTGCCCACGACGGTCGTCTGGGCAAAAGCGACATCGGCCCGAACATCAATTTCTTCATGAACGTGCCGGTAACGGCGGATGGCGGGCTGACGTTCGAGGACGGTATTTCCGCGCCGGGCAAGTACGTCGACTTGCGCGCGGAGATGGACGTCATCGTGCTGATTTCCAACTGCCCGCAGCTGAACAATCCATGCAATGCCTACAACCCGACCCCGGCGGAGTTGCTGGTATGGAACTGACCATCAGCCGTTTACGCCGTTGGCTTTTTGCCCTGTGCCAGGCGCGTTCCGGGCAGTGCCTGAAATCCACCAGACAACCCTGAACCCTGTGGGAGCGAGCCTGCTCGCGAATGCGCAGTGTCATTCAGCATTGATGTGGCTGATCCACCGCCTTCGCGAGCAGGCTCGCTCCCACAGGGGGGTTGTGGTGGGTTTGAGTGAAGTGTGTTTTTTCCATCCGGGACGGCCCGGATGTCTGTCGAAAAACAGCGGGACGGCCCGCTCCCCCTTCAGGGGTTATGCCATGTTCGAAAAAATCCTCATCGCCAACCGTGGCGCGATTGCCTGTCGCATCCTGCGCACGATCAACGTGCTGAAGGCCCAAGGCGTCGCCGTGTACTCAGAAGCCGATGCTGCCAGCCTGCACATCTCCCAGGCCGCTGAAGCGTACAGCCTCGGCGAAGGCGCGGCGTCCGCGACGTATCTGGCGATCGACAAAATCCTCACGATCGCCAAACAAAGTGGCGCCACGGCGATTCATCCCGGCTACGGATTTCTCTCCGAGAACGCAGCGTTCGCCGAAGCCTGCGAAGCGCAGGGCATCGCCTTCATCGGCCCGACGCCGGAGCAATTGCGGGTGTTCGGCCTCAAGCACACTGCTCGCGCGTTGGCCAAACAGCACGGCGTACCGATGCTCGAAGGCACCGACCTGCTCGACAGCCTCGATTGCGCGCTGAGCGCCGCCGAACAGGTCGGCTACCCGGTGATGCTGAAAAGCACCGCTGGCGGCGGTGGCATCGGCATGCGCGTGTGCCGCAGCGCCAGTGAATTGAGCGAATCATTCGAAGCGGTGAAACGCCTCGGTCAGAACAACTTCAGCGACGCCGGGGTGTTCATCGAGAAGTACATCGAACGCGCGCGGCATCTGGAAGTGCAGGTGTTCGGCGACGGCTGCGGTGAAGTCATCGCTCTCGGCGTGCGCGACTGTTCAGTGCAGCGGCGCAACCAGAAAGTCCTCGAAGAAACCCCGGCGCCAAACCTGCCAGAAGGCATGGCCGATGAGCTGTGCGCAGCGGCGATCAAACTGGCGCAAGCGGTGAATTACCGCAGCGCCGGCACCGTCGAATTCGTCTTCGACAGCGAGGCCCAGCGCTTCTATTTTCTCGAAGTGAACACACGCTTGCAGGTCGAGCACGGCGTCACCGAACAGGTGTGGGACGTGGATCTGGTGCGCTGGATGATCGAGCTGGCCGCCGGTGATCTGCCGCCGCTGAATGAGTTGTATCAGGGCCTGGAACCGCAGGGCCATGCGATTCAGGCACGTCTGTACGCGGAAGATCCGGGGCGTGATTTCCAGCCGAGCCCGGGCCTGCTGACCGCTGTACAATTTCCGCCAGCCAACGGCGTTGAGTTGCGCATCGACACCTGGGTCGAGGCCGGCGTGGAAATTCCGCCGTATTTCGATCCGATGATTGCCAAGCTGATCGCGTGGGCGCCGAGTCGCGAACAGGCTCGCGCCGAACTCCATCAGGCATTGGGCGATAGCCTGCTGTATGCCGTGGAAACCAACCGCGATTACCTGCGCCAGATTCTGCTCGATGCTCCATTCGCCAGCGGTCAGCCGTGGACCCGTTGTCTGGAAAATCTGCTGTATCACGCCAACACCTTCGAAGTGCTCAGCGCCGGCACGCAGACCAGCGTGCAGGACTATCCCGGACGCCTCGGCTATTGGGCCGTCGGCGTGCCACCCTCGGGGCCGATGGACAGCCGAGCGCTGCGCCTGGGCAATCGTCTGCTCGGCAATGAACAAGGCGCCGCCGCACTGGAAATCACCATGAGCGGGCCGATCCTGCGCTTCAATTGTGACGCGGTGGTCGCGGTGACCGGCGCGCCGATTGCCTTGACCCTTGACGCTGAACCGGTGCCGATGAACACCGCGCTGCTGATCCCGGCCGGCGCGACGTTGCAGCTGGGCAGCATCAGCGGCGCCGGCGCGCGCAGTTATCTGTGCCTGCGCGGCGGCTTGCAGGTGCCGGATTATCTGGGCAGCAAAAGTACCTTCACCCTCGGCCAGTTTGGCGGGCATGGCGGGCGCGCGTTGAGGGCCGGTGATGTCTTGCATGTGCCGGCATTGACCGAGCGCAGCGCCGGCCAGCAACTGGCCGAACAGCACATCACGGCGCTGCCGAGCGTGCGCCAGATCCGGGTGATCTACGGTCCGCACGGCGCACCGGAATACTTCAGCGAAAACTACATCGCCACATTCTTCGCGACCCAGTGGGAAGTGCATTTCAACTCCAGCCGCACCGGCGTGCGCCTGATCGGACCGAAGCCTGAGTGGGTGCGTGAGGATGGCGGTGAAGCGGGTCTGCACCCGTCGAACATCCATGACAATCCGTATGCGATTGGTGCGGTGGATTTCACCGGCGACATGCCGGTGATTCTCGGCCCGGATGGCCCGAGTCTGGGCGGGTTTGTCTGCCCGGTGACGGTGATCGAGGCGGATCTGTGGCAGCTGGGGCAGCTCAAGGCGGGCGATAAAGTCCAGTTCATTCCGGTCGACCTCGGCACCGCCCGCGATCTTGCTCTGAAATGGGATCTTCCCTGTGGGAGCGAGCCTGCTCGCGAAAGCGTCGGCCCAGACAAATCGATATTGACTGACACGGCCTCTTCGCGAGCAGGCTCGCTCCCACAGGGTTTAGTGTCGCCTGTGGTGTTGGCGTTGGGTCAAGGCGATCAGCGACTGGTTGCACGGGTTTCTGGCGACACTCATCTACTGCTGGAAATCGGCGCGCCGGAGCTTGATCTGGTCCTGCGCTTTCGCGCCCACGCGCTGATGCAGGCGCTGGAAAGCCAAGCCCTGCATGGGGTGATCGACCTCACCCCGGGCATTCGCTCGCTGCAAGTGCACTACCAGCCCGAGCAACTGCCGCTGGCCGATCTGCTCGGCATCATTGCCGGCGAATGGGACGCGGTGTGCGCTGCCAAGGACTTGCAAGTGCCGTCGCGCATCGTGCACTTGCCGCTGTCGTGGGACGACCCGGCCTGTCAGTTGGCGATCGAGAAATACATGACCACCGTGCGCAAGGACGCGCCGTGGTGCCCGAGCAATCTGGAGTTCATCCGGCGCATCAACGACCTGCCGAATCTCGACGAAGTGCAGCGCACGGTGTTCGATGCGAGTTATCTGGTGATGGGCCTTGGCGACGTTTACCTCGGCGCGCCGGTGGCCACGCCGCTCGACCCGCGTCATCGTCTGGTGACCACCAAGTACAACCCGGCACGCACCTGGACCGCCGAAAATTCGGTCGGCATCGGCGGCGCCTACATGTGCGTGTACGGCATGGAAGGCCCGGGCGGTTATCAGTTTGTCGGGCGCACTCTGCAGATGTGGAATCGCTATCGCGAAGTCGCCGCGTTCGATGGCAAACCGTGGCTGCTGCGCTTCTTCGATCAGATCCGCTTCTACCCGGTCAGCGCCGAAGAACTGCTGCGCATCCGCCGCGATTTCCCGCTGGGGCGCTTCGATCTGAACATCGAACACAGCCAGCTCAACCTCGCCGACTATCAGGCATTTCTCAGCCAGGAAGCCGAGGGCATCAGCGCCTTCCGTGCGCAGCAACAGGGCGCGTTCAAGGCTGAACGCGAGCGCTGGATCGCCAGCGGCCAGGCGCATTTCGACAGTGAAGAAGCAGTGCCTGACGCCAGCGAAGAAGCACCGCTGCAAAGCGGTGAACACAGCGTCGACAGCCACATCGCCGGCAATCTCTGGCAGGTGCAGGTCGCGGCCGGCCAGCGTGTCGCGGCGGGCGATGTGCTGGTGATTCTCGAGTCGATGAAGATGGAAATCCCTGTGCTCGCGCCGCTGGCCGGCGTGGTGCGAGAGATCCGCGTGCAACCCGGTTCGGCGGTGCGCGCCGGACAACGGGTGGTGGTGCTGGAACTCGACTGAAGCCATTTTTTATGAGGATCAACCGATGAATCTGCAACTCGATGCACTGCGCCAGGCCTATCGCAATGGCGACACCACACCGCGCCAACTGCTGCTGCAATTGCGCGAAAAAGCCGCTGCCCTGAATCCCGACTATCACCTGTTCATTCACTTGCTCAGCGTCGATGAACTGGAGCCGTATCTGGCCGCCCTCGACGGTCGTGACCTCGACAGTCTGCCGCTGTATGGCGTGCCGTTCGCGATCAAGGACAACATCGATCTGGCCGGCATTCCCACCACAGCCGCGTGCCCGGCGTTTGCCTATGTGCCGCAGCAGTCGGCGACCATCGTCGAGCAGCTGTTGGCGCTGGGGGCGATTCCGCTGGGCAAGACCAATCTTGATCAGTTCGCCACCGGCCTCAATGGCAGCCGCTCACCTTATGGTGCGTGCCCGAATAGCGTTTTGCCCGAATATCCGTCTGGCGGCTCCAGCGCCGGCTCGTCGCTGGCGGTAGCGTTGGGTGTGGCGAGTTTTGCCTTGGGCACTGACACCGCCGGTTCCGGGCGAGTGCCGGCGGCGCTGAATAATCTGGTGGGATTGAAGGCGAGCAAAGGCCTGATCTCCACCGCCGGCGTGCTGCCGGCGTGCCGCACGCTGGACTGCGTAACCACCTTCACCGCCACTGCTCGCGAGGCCAGTCAGTTGTTGGCGTTGACAGCCAAACATGATCCTCGCGATGAATACAGCCGACGCAACCCGGCATGGAACGACGGCTCGGCGTTCGGCGCGCCACGGCCGTTTCGCTTCGGCGTGCCACGGGCGCAGGACCTTGAATTTTTCGGCTGCAACGAAGGGCCGCAACTGTTCGCAGCGGCCATCGAACGGCTCAAGGCTTTGGGTGGCGAACCCGTCGAGCTGGACCTGTCACCGTTTCTGGAAGCAGCGCGTTTGCTCTACGACGGGCCGTGGGTCGCCGAGCGTTACAGCGTCGCCGGTGAGCTGCTGGAGCAGAACCCCGAAGCGGTGCTGCCAGTGATCCGAGCGGTGCTGGCCAAGGCTCCGGCAGTGACCGGCGTGCAGACCTTTCGCGCGCAATATCGATTGCAGGCGCTGAAGGCACTCTGCGACGAGGCCCTGGAAAATCTCGACTGCGTGCTGACGCCGACCATCGGCCGCCCGGTGACCCTGGCCGAGCTTGAGGCCGAGCCGGTGCTGCGCAATTCCGAACTTGGCTATTACACCAACTTCATGAACCTGCTCGACTACGCCGCCGTCGCCGTGCCGACCGCGTTCATGAGCAACGGTTTGCCGTGGGGCGTGACGTTGTTCGGGCGGGTATTTACCGATCAGTATCTGTTGAGCGTGGCCGATGCCTTGCAGCGCCAGCAGGACACTGCCCTGCCAGCTCCGGCGAACCCTGCGCGCAATGACCGCGCTCGATTGGTGGTGTGTGGCGCGCATCTGCAAGGGCTGGCGTTGAACTGGCAACTGACCCAGCGTGGCGGGCGCTTGCTGGAAACCACGTTCAGTTCGCCGGACTATCGACTGCACGCCCTCGCCGGCGGCCCGCCATTGCGGCCGGGCATGGTACGGGTCAAGGACGCCGGCGTGGCGATTGCCGTGGAAGTGTGGGAATTGCCGAGCAGCGAATTGGGCTCGTTTCTCACCGGAATTCCGGCGCCGCTCGGGTTGGGCAAGGTGCAACTCGCGGATGGACGCTGGGAGAGCGGGTTTATCTGTGAGCCGTATGGCCTGGAGGATGCGGTGGATATCAGTCATTTGGGGGGATGGCGGGCATACCTCAAAACCCTGGCCTGAATCTGTCGCCCTGTGGGAGCGAGCCTGCTCGCGAATGCGGTATGTCATTCAACATGGATGTGGCTGACCCACCGCTTTCGCGAGCAGGCTCGCTCCCACAGGTTCTGGCGCACCACCCCCGAATAAAGGAACGACCATTCACGCCGCACAGGGAGCAGTTATTTGCGCGCAGTGCCACTAGAATGCATCCCATCGGGCCACTGCCAACGGATCTGCCATGCCGCTTCGT
>NZ_RAZO01000213.1:2559-17456 GCF_004307535.1 Pseudomonas sp. Sample_9 | reverse complement strand
CCACTAGAATGCATCCCATCGGGCCACTGCCAACGGATCTGCCATGCCGCTTCGTTCTCCCTTGTACTCGCAACGTTCACTGGTGCTCACCCTGGTCGCCCTGCTCGGCGCCGGCTTTCTCGCTACGTCACTGTTGAGCTATTTCGCCTCCCGCGCGTCGATCCGCGACAACATCGTCAACACCGAACTGCCGCTGACCTCCGACACGGTCTATTCGGAAATCCAGAAAGACCTGGTCCGGCCGATCCTGATTTCCTCGATGATGTCCCGTGACACGTTCATGCGCGACTGGGTGGTCAACGGCGAGCAGAATCCCGAGCAGATGACCCGCTATCTCGACGAGGTCATGACCCATTACGGCGCCTACACGGCGTTCTTCGTTTCCAATGCCACGCTCACCTACTACCACGCCAAAGGCGTGCTCAAGCAGGTCAAAGTCGACGAGCCGCGCGACACCTGGTACTTCCGCGTGCGCGACATGCAGGACCCGTACGAGATCAACGTCGACCCGGATCTGGCCAACAGGGACAACCTGACGTTCTTCATCAACTACAAGGTCTACGACTACCACAACCGCTTCATCGGGGCGGCGGGCGTGGGCCTGACGGTGGACGCGGTGATCAAGCTGATCGACAAGTATCAACAGCGCTATCAACGCAGCGTGTACTTCGTCGACACCTTCGGCCGCCTCGTGTTGACCGGTGCCGAGGGTGGCCCGGAAGGCGCGCACATCGGCCAGAGTCTTGGCGAACTGGAGAGCATGAAAAGTCTGGTCAGCCAATTGCCCAAGCCACACAGCGGCAGCTACGAGTATTCCACTCAGGGCCAGGGGCATTTTCTCAACGTGCGGTTTATCCCCGAGTTGAACTGGTACCTGTTCGTCGACAAACGCGAGGACGGCGCGCTGAGCGAGATCCGCCAGTCGCTGTACCTCAATCTGCTGATCTGCCTGCTGGTGACGTTGATCGTGCTGGCGCTGCTCAATCGGGTGATCAAGCGCTTCCAAGCGAAGATTCAGGCGCACGCCACCCTCGACAGTCTCACTGAACTGCCGAACCGACGCGGCTTCGACATCCTCGCCGCGCAAGCGCTGCACGAGGCCCAACGGGAAACCAAGCCGCTGACCGCGTTGCTGCTCGACCTCGACCACTTCAAAGCCTTGAACGACACCTATGGCCACATGGCTGGCGATCAGGTGTTGATCGGTTTCGCCCGCGACTTGCAAAGTTGCCTGCGCCACGCCGACATCGTCTGCCGCTGGGGCGGTGAAGAGTTCATCGTTCTGTTGAAAGACACCGACGGTGAGACCGGGCAGAAAATCGCCGAGAAAATCCGCCAGCACGTGGAACTACACGAATACGCCTACGATGGCCACAGCCTGCATCTGACCGTGAGCATCGGCGCCACCACCGTGCAACGTGATGACACCTTGCACACTCTGCTGTCGCGGGCCGATCATGCGATGTACCGCGCCAAGCAAACCGGGCGCAACCGCACCTGCATGGAAATGCCGCACTCGACCTATGCCTGATAACGACGTCAAACCCGACCACTGCCCGGCCTGCGGCGCCCGCAACGATTGCAGCCTCGCCGACCCGCGCACCGCCGACCGCGAATGCTGGTGCTATGGCGTGACCATCGACCCGGCGGTGCTCGAAGCGCTGCCGGCCGAGCTGCGCAATCAAGCCTGCCTGTGCCCGCGCTGCGCACAGGTCGAAGCGCAACTGCAAGCAGGCCGGCGGCCGATCCCGTAAGATGCGCGGCCCTTCGTCCGTTGAATCCTGACCATGCGCGTCGACCGCTTCCTCAGCAATCTGCCCCGCTACAACCGTCAGCAGGTTCGCCTGTTGCTGGTGGAAAAGCGCGTGCGGATTGACGGAAAAGTCGTCAGCGACCCGCACAGTGAGGTGCTGGAATTCAGTCGGGTCGAAGTCGACGATGAGGTGCTGCAAAGCGGCAAACCGGCGCGCTATTTCATGCTGCACAAACCGCCGGGCTGCGTCAGTGCCACCCGCGATCCGCAGCATGCGACCGTGCTCGACCTGCTCGATGAAGCGCACAAGGACGATCTGCACATCGCCGGACGTCTGGATTTCAATACCACCGGGCTGATGCTGATCACCAATGACGGCGCCTGGTCGCGGCGCCTGACGCAGCCGCAAACCAAACTGGCGAAGGTCTATTACGTCGAAACCGAACAGCACATCGACCCCAGCTACGCGCTGAAATTTGCCGAGGGCATCTACTTCGCTTTCGAAGATCTGACCACGCAACCGGCGCAACTGGAGCTGCTCGGCCCACGCTCGGCACGGCTGAGCATCGTTGAAGGCCGCTACCATCAGGTCAAGCGCATGTTTGGGTTCTTCAACAACAAAGTCCTGCGCCTGCACCGCGAATCCATCGGCGAACTGACCCTCGATCACGCGCTAAAACCGGGCGAATACCGCGCTTTGCGCACCGAAGAGATTCATTTGTTCTAAGCCGGCGACCGCTCAGCCGAAGTTGTCGAACAATTCGCCGACGGCACTTGCGTGATCCTGAGTCCCCTGCTTGAATCAGGACGTCGGCCGAAATGTGACCGATGAGTCACCACATACTTCCAAGAAACTTTTGTCGGTCGTCTGCCCTCAAGGGCTGCGCCTCAGCCGGCAATCTGCCCGCCAATAACAACACCCGTCGACCTGCCGTACCGGATCGACATGGGCCAGCAAATTTCAGGCGTATGCCTACCTGTCACAAAGCTCGTGCAATCTCGATTGCGCGCATACCCGCTTGCTTGCCAGGAGTCTTATGACATGAGGCCAGAAATCGCTGTGCTGGATATACAGGGTCAGTATCGGGTTTACACGGAGTTCTATCGCGCAGACGCCGCAGAAAAGACCATCATTCTGGTCAACGGCTCGATGGCCACGACTGCGTCGTTTGCACAGACCGTGAAAAACCTGCACCCGCAATTCAACGTGGTCTGCTACGACCAGCCCTACGCGGGCCGCTCAAAAGCCCACAACCGGCATGAGAAACATCTGACGAAGGAAGTCGAAGGGCAGATTCTGCTGGAGCTGATCGATCACTTCGCCGCCGAACACGTGCTGTCGTTCTCCTGGGGCGGCGCCGCCACCCTGGTCGCCCTCGCCCAGCAACCGCGGCGCATTGAAAAAGCCGTGATCAGCTCGTTCTCACCGGTGATCAATGCGCACATGCTCGATTACCTCGAGCGCGGCGTCGACTACCTCGGCAGCCGCGACGGCGATCGGGTCGGCCATCTGGTCAACAACACCATCGGCAAACACCTGCCGTCGCTGTTCAAGCGCTTCAACTATCGCCACGTCAGCAGCCTCGCCGAGCATGAATACGGACAGATGCACTTTCACATCAACGACGTGCTGCACAGCGATCGCCAGTGCTATCTGAATGCGGCGAAAAAGATCAGCGTGCCGGTGCTGTTCCTGAATGGCGAATGGGACGAATACACCGCTGCTGAAGACGCACGCCTGTTTGGCAATCACGTAGCGCACAGCAGCTTCACCACCCTGCAAGCCACCGGGCACTTTCTCGACATGGAGCACAAAGCCGCCTGCCGCGACAGCCAGAACGCCCTGCTCGGCTTTCTGAAACCTGCGCCGCAAGCCAGCCGAACGCGCTACTCGTTTGTGCAGGATCAACATGCACTGGCCATTTGAAACAGCGTCATCGCGGGCAAGGCTGCAAGCTTGAAGTGCCTGTTGCACCGGCGCAGCCCTTGCTCGCGATCGACCGATTTCTGCGTGGCAAAGCCCTCGCAGAGAAAAGAAAACTTCAAATCCGTGGCCGAGTCTGGTACAAAGTCAGCCGCTCTGAGCGGGTATAGTTTAGTGGTAGAACGAAAGCTTCCCAAGCTTTAGATGAGGGTTCGATTCCCTCTACCCGCTCCACCGAATATTGATCTCGCGTTGTGTTGTCCGACGAGGGATGCAGGAATAGAAAAGACCGGCATTGATGGCCGGTTTTTTTGTGTCTGGAAGTTGGTGAAAGACAATTTCCAAGGAAAAGCCTTCAGCTCCAAAAAGAACCCCAGCGACTCTGAAAATCATCCAGAGAAGGATCGCTACCAACGTCGCCCTCCTTCGTTGAAACGACGGGTAAGCTCGCTCTATCAGTCGCAATGACTGGCTGAGCGATCTGCTTTCATTTTGCGGCGTAAATGTCACCGCAAAACACTGCAACACAACCATCGTTCCTCCAAACACGCGCGGCCTAGACTGGGTTGACCACCTCGCCGGACGCCACAATGGCTGAACGGTAGCAAGTCTATTGATCTGTAGAATTCAGTAGGTATAGTAACCACCAAGCACACCACAGGGAGGTGTTGTGAACAGCCGTTTTTTAATCGGACAACTCGTCGCGGACGGTTGGTTTCTGGTACGTATTCGGGGCAGTCATCATCACTTCAAACATCCAACCAAACCAGGATTGGTAACAGTGCCGCATCCAAAAAAGGATCTGCTCAAAAAAACGGCCATCAGTATTTTGCAACAGGCCATGCTCTGAATCCGTTCTCAGCGTTGCCTTGGAGGATCACGAACATGCTTTACCCGATTGCGATTTCAATAGGCGACGAGGAACACGCTTGGGGAGTTGAAGTGCCGGACATTCCTGGCTGCTTTTCTGCCGGCGACGACCTTGATGACGCTGTCGCCATGGCGCGCGAGGCGATCGAAGGTCATTTCGAAATTCTGGCAGACGACGGTGCGCCGATTCCATCGGCCAGCAAATTGAGCCTGCATGTCGCCAATCCGCAGTACGCCGGATGTGCGTGGGCGGTAGTGGATATCGACGTGGTCAAATACCTGGGCAAAGCACAGAAGCTCAACATCACTCTGCCGGGGCACTTGCTCAATCGCATTGATGAGTACGTGTTACATCATCCTGAGGAGAAAAGCCGATCGGGGTTTCTGGCTTCGGCGGCGTTGAAAGTCTTGCAGCAGGGTTAAAAAATTCTTACTGCCCAACCGGCTCTCAGTCGCCGGTTTTTTCATGTCTGACGTTTGGGGAAATTCTCGCTCTGCTGATTGAAAAGTATGAGGAGCAGCATTTTCCGATGCCGCCCTCTGATCCCATTGAAGCCATCAAATTCCGTATGGATCAGCAAGGCTTGACGCCGCGGGATCTCGAGTCCTTTATTGGCACCAGTGGCCATGTTTCGGAAGTATTGAACCGCAAGCGCAAGCTGAGTCTGGCAATGATCAAACGTCTGCACGATGGCTTGCGTATTCCTTAGCAGACCGGTAGGAAGTCCAAAACCCGGCGCACCCGAGGGTGCCATGCGCACAGCCACCATCAAGTGCAGGCGAAGCCTGACTGGAAGGTACATGTGCAACCGTTGGTCAATCCTGGCCGGGCTGCTAAACCCGATCACTGGAAATCAGTGACGCGAACCAAGTTACCGCCCGCCCGCCAGGCGCACAAGCAGGCGGATTCTGGCGTACCGGTAGGCAGCGGCGCAAGGATTTGTAGGCATCGGGACGTAACGCGATTCGACTTTAAACAGCCATGGCGCACCACGTGTAAAAGCCTGGAAAACAGAGGGAAATTTCCGACGAGTTCAGCGTGAACGAGTTGAAAGGATGCCAGAGGACGGTGATGGTGGCGGTGCGGCGGTGATCGGGGTTTTGCGCCAAGAAGCCCCTCACCCTAACCCTCTCCCGAGGGAGAGGGGACCGATCGGGTTGTTCTTGCGAGTTACGCCGACCTGAACCAATGCGTCGAACTCACGATAAAAAACGAGCTAGACGAATGAATATTTTCAACGGGTCGCAACAATAAACAAACGTGGAAACGGCAACAGCACCGAGCCGTCAGCCAAGGCCGGATAAGCTTTGGCAACCTCCGCCAGATACCGTTGCAGATACTGCGCCCGCTCCTCCTCGGTCAATGGGCTCAGGAATGGAATCAACCCGCTACCCTTGAACCACTCCACCACCCCCGCCGCACCATCGCGAAGTTGGTGATGATAGGTGGTGCGCCACACATCGACCCGCGCGCAGTGCGGGCGCAGCATTGAAAAATACTCACTGGCACTGGCCATGTCGGTACGCTGCCCGGCAGCGTCTGCGAGCTTGCTCGCCCACGGCCCATTGGCGGCGACCTCACGCATCAAGCGGTGGGACGGTTCGTTGAGGTTGTCCGGCATCTGGATCGCCAGGCTGCCACCGTCTGAAAGCTTGCTCGCCAGGGCTGGCAGCAGCGAGGCGTGATCCGGCACCCATTGCAACACCGCATTGGCGAAGATCATATCGAACGGGCCTTCATCGGCCCACTTGTCGATCTCGGCCACCTCGAACTGCACATTGGGCAAGCGCTTGCGCGCGGCGGCGATCATGTCCGCCGAACTGTCCAGGCCACTGACCCTGGCCTCGGGAAAACGCTGCACCAGCAACTCGGTGGAATTGCCCGGCCCGCAACCGATATCCACCACCGCCCGGGCGTGCGCCGTGGGTATCGCCGCCAACAGATCACGGGCCGGACGGGTGCGTTCATCTTCGAAAGCGACGTATTGCTGGGCAGACCAACTCATTGCGTTCTCCTGTTGAGGTTTTCTGTCGACTGCCGACACGATACCGCGATCTGCCCGGTACGCCTTCCCTACCAAAGTCCTGCACCGAAACTTGTAAACAGAATTTTCAGCGCAACGCCGATGTCTGAATTTCAAGCTCCCAAAACAAGGACTCCCATCATGAAATTCGCAAAAATTGCCCAAAAACTTGCCCTGTGGGCCGGTAGCCCGAAGACGTTCATGGGGGCGTTGATCCTGATCGGGTTGTGGGGTTTGAGCGGGCCGATTTTTGGTTACAACGACACTTGGCAACTGATCATCAATACTTCGACGACGATCATCACGTTCCTGATGGTGTTCCTGATTCAGAACACGCAGAACCGCGATACCGACATTCTGCACTTGAAACTCGATGAGCTGCTGCGGGTGAACAAGGAAGCGCAGAACGCGATGCTCGGGCTGGAGGCGCTGGATCTGAAACAGCTTGAAGCGTTGCGCCGGCATTACCGCGCGCTGGGTGAGAATCAGGTGTTCGATCTTGAGGGGCTTGGCGAAAAGAGCAAGCCAAAGCAGGATTTGAACGAGTGCTGAGCAAGTAAACACACCCTGTGGGAGCGAGCCTGCTCGCGAAGACGGAGGTCAGTCAAAACATCATTGACTGACACACCGCTTTCGCGAGCAGGCTCGCTCCCACAAAGGAAACATGCATTTCAACTGAAGGCTTCGTTCGCGCTGCAACAATACGGCGAAGTTAGCGACTGGCCTGCAACGCCCGGGCCTTCTCCAGATGGCTTTGCAGCTTCGGCAAGGTCTCATCGGCAAACGCTTTGATTTCCGGCACGTCGGTAGTCTGTGCCTGTTGCTCGATCTGGGTGATGGCCTCTTCGGTCGCCTTGACCTGGCTGGCGGCGTAAGCCTGATCGAATGTCGCGCCGTCCTTCACTTCCGGCATCAGCTCTTTGGCCTTGTCGGCGAGCTCTTCGCGAGGTGCGACCGGCAGGTCGAGCTTCTTGGCGATTTTCGCCAGGTGCTGGTTGGCTGTAGTGCGGTCGTTGATGACGACGATGGTGTAATCCTTGACCTCTTTGGATTCGGTCTTGCCGTGGGCCAGACGGCTGGCTTCGATGTCGGCCATGCCTTTGGCAGAGGCATCGTTGATGAATTCGGCAGGCGACTGGGCGAACGCAGTGCTGGCGCACAGGCCCAGCAGAGTCGCAAAACTGGCATTACGTAAACGGGTGGCCATCCGGCTCATGGTCGCGCCCTCCTTCGTTGAAAATTCAAGCGGGCCGTGATTCGCCCGCTGCTCAAATGCTCGTTGCGGACAATTGTCCGCCTCAGTTAGGAATGCTTTGGCGTTCAAAGGTTTAGAAAATCTGCCGAGGCCGCGACGAACGGCGCTCCCGCTTCAGATGCCCAGCGCCCGATGATTCAGGCGTTTGGCCGCATACATCGCTTGATCGGCATGCCGGAACAGTTGCTGTTCTTCTTCACCGTGTTCAGGAAAGCGCGCCACGCCGATGCTCGATTCGATCCGCAAGTCATGCCCGTCGAGGCGCATGGGCTGCGCCAGCACCTGACGGATTTTTCCGGCGACGCTGTCGGCATCTTCGGCGGCATGCACGCTATGCAACAGCACGACAAATTCATCGCCACCGATACGCGCCACGGTGTCGGTTTCACGCACGCAGCCTTTCAGCCGATTGGCCACGGTTTGCAGGAGCATGTCACCGACGGCATGGCCATGGGTGTCGTTGACCTGTTTGAAGCGATCCAGATCGACATACAGCAGCGCCATGTGTCCGTGCACGGCTCGCGCATGGGCCAGCGCAGCCCTGAGCCGGTCACGCAGCAGTTCGCGGTTGGGCAGTTGCGTCAGTTGATCGTATTGCGCCATGCGCTTGAGCCGCGCATGCAGTTGCTGTCGTTCGATGGCCGTGGCGACTTGTGCGCAGACGTATTGCAGCAGTTCCTTGTCCTGCTCGGTGTAGCGTTCGCCGCCAGCGAGGCTTTTGACGATCAAGGCGCCGATGGTGCCGTTTTTTGAGCTCAGCGGTACGCCGAGCCAGCAAGGCGCGTTCTGCTCCGCCACCAGCGCAGCGAAGTCGGGCGTGGCATCGGCGCTGTCCGGGGTCAGCAACATTGGCTGGCCGCTGCGGATCACTTGCGCGCAAAGCCGTCCGATGACGGTGCCGGGCTGCTCGGGCTGCAATTCGTGATCGTCGACGTGATAGGGAAAACTCAGCTGCGCGCAGTGTTCGTCATACAGCGCCACGGAAAAATTCAGCGCCGGCAGCCATTCGCCAATGAGCAAATGGACCCTTTTGAACAGCGCCAGCAAATCTTCCGCCGCATGCGCCGCCTCGGAAATTGCGTACAACGCCGCTTGCCGCGACTCGGCCTGCTTGCGCTCGGTGATATCGCGGGCGACGGCGATGCGCAGTTGGTCGACCTCCGACCAGCGCGCCGACCAGGAAATATGCGCGACGCTGCCGTCCTTGCGCAGGTAGCGGTTCTCGAAATTGTGCTTCGGGTCGCCGCCCATGATTTCGCCTGCGGCCGCGAGGGTGCGTTGGCGATCGGCCGGGTGCACCAGCTCGATCATCGAGCGGCCGATCAGCTCGTCAGGCGTGTAGCCGAAAATCCGCTCGCAGGCAGCGCTGACAAAAACGAAACGGCCCTGTTTGTCGACCGCGCAAACGGCGTCCAGCAACAGGTCCATGTAGCTCGCCAGCGGCGCAGGGTTAGGGCTTTCCATGGTTCTACGGGATGTCCGCACAGTGCAGCGATTTCAATCGTCCGTGATCGTGGTTGCGCGTCCCTGCCATTTCATCAAGTCTTGTTCGGCAGCAGCCCCGGCAGCGCGTGCATCAACGCATTGATGGCGAAGCCAATAAACATCACGCCGCATAAACGGGTGATGAGCAGTTCATGACGCTGATACACCGTGCGCACCCGCTGCGCGCCGACC
The DNA here is from genome assembly GCF_004307535.1 of Pseudomonas sp. Sample_9. Classification (NCBI taxonomy): domain Bacteria; kingdom Pseudomonadati; phylum Pseudomonadota; class Gammaproteobacteria; order Pseudomonadales; family Pseudomonadaceae; genus Pseudomonas; species Pseudomonas sp. Sample_9. The sequence goes on along the minus strand of NZ_RAZO01000213.1, from coordinate 7,953 downwards.
ACGCCGATGAGGATAGCGTAAGCCAGCGCACCGCCGATAAAGCTCAGGGCGATCAGCGCCGGCAGCATCGACCAATTGAGCAGTTCGGCGCGGCTCGACAGCAGCGCCGTGAAGGTCGCCACCGCCACCGGGTAGGCCTTGGGATTGGTCAGGCCGAAGACGATGCCGTGCCAGAACGGCTGTCGCGCCGCCCCTTGCGCCTCGTCGCCGCTGCGGCGTTGGGCACGCACCGCACGCCAGCCGAGCCAGAACAGGTACACCGCGCTGAGCACGCCGAGTACATCGAACGCGGTGCTACCGATCTCACGGGCGCCGACGATTGCCACCAGCGCGGTACTGCACCAGATCACGTCGCCGAGCAGATGCCCACACAGAAACCCCGCCCCGGCCCGCCGCCCATGGGCCGCGCCAATGCCGAACACCGCCAGCACGCCCGGCCCGGGGGTGATCCCGTAGATGAAACCCGAAGCCAGAACGGCCAACAGCAATGATGGAGTCATGGAAAACCTGCGAGCGCCAGAACACGTGGCGGCCAGTCTATATCAGCCGACTGCGCCCGATCACTGCGCGTCGTTAAAACGCATGCCGGGGTACGGTTTCTGCCGACACGCAGCCAGCCGCGATTGCAAATCGCCGACATGGGCTTCCAGCTTGTGCCCGTCGGGGTCGAGAAAGTAGAACGACGCGCCCTCGCTACGGTTGTCTCGCCACTGCGGCACCTGAGCCGATTTCAACGTCTCAACCAGTGAAGTGAAATCTGCCGCGCTCACGCTCAAAGCGTAATGGGTATAGTCCGCGCCCGGCTCCCCACTGCGCTGAGGATCTTCTGACAAGCACAACCACAGTCCGGGCAGTGACAAATAGGCGCCGTTATCCCACGTCGCTTCGACGTCCAATTGCAGCACATCGCGATAGAACGCCAGACTGCGCTGCAGATCGCGGACGGCCAGGGTCAGGTGGTTAAGACCGGTAAGCATCGAATCAGTAACCTCTGAGGTCTTCGGGAACGACATATTGCTGGCCGTCGTAGATCAGGGTGACCCGGGTATTCTTCAGGTTGGTGGTTTTCGAAGCGCATTGTTTGCCTGAAGTGAAAGATTCCATCAACGAACCGCTGGAACTGACGATCAGATCCGCAAACCCGTTGTGGCTGGATGAGCCGATTTCGACAGTCCTGCGAATGCGTGTGTCTCGCGTATCGCACTCCCCGGTACCCTCACCGAAATCCTTGCGCACCACCAGGCCTTCCAGCACTGGGCGTAAGCGATTGCCTTCGCGAACATACAAAGCCAGGTCGGTTTTGGAGTACGGATTCGCTCTGGAACCGTGGCTCATGAACGTCGATCGCAGCCCGAACGCACGGACATCCGCCGCCAAGCGGTAACGCGCCGTATCGATGATCAGATCATCGAAGCTGATCGCATCGGAGTTGTAAGCGCCGGGTTTGGCATAACTGGCGACTGTGTTTCCCGTCGTGGCGTTGATTACTGACAGTGCCAGATCGAACACGCCGTCTTGAGCACCCGCGGAATCGGGAACGAAGGTGGCCTTCGCTGCAATTGATTGAGTGTTGAACGCAGGCCAGATTTTGCAGCGCGAGAGAGTATGGCCGTCGAATTTTTTTACTTCGCAAGCGGCATGGACCTCAGCCGTAAGCGCGAACAAGCCGAGGGCGATATAGATTCGGAGATGCAGATTCATGATTCATCCTTGAAGTATTCGTATCAGTAACACCAGTCACATGCCCTTGAAACCTTGCGGCAAAACGTAGGTTTTGCCGTCATAGCGCAACGTGTTCAGCACCGGCTTTTCGTGGGTAGTTTTCGATTCGCAGGTGTCGGGTGACCCCTCACCGACCAGGCCCGTGGTCACTGAGCGGACAATGATATCGGCGTAACCATGGGAACTGGTTTTGCCCATCTCAAGCGTACGCACCGTCTCCGCTCGCTCCCCGGCGCAATTGCCGTCCCATTCGCCACTGAAGCTGTAGACGACCAAGCGATCCAGCACCGGGCGCAGTTTGTCGCCTTCTTTCACGTAAAGCGACAGCAGGGTCTCATCCAGCGGATTGACGCGCGACGAGCCTTTGAAATGGGCGCGTACGCCGAATGCGCGAAGGTCGGGCGTGAGTTTATAACGCGCCGTGTCGAGTTCCAGACTCTCCAGCGCGATCGCATCGGAGAGAAACGTCGACGGCTGATGATAGGTCGCCAGCGGGTTGGAGCTGCCGGCCGCGATGACGGCCAGATCCAGATCGTATGAACCCACCCTGCCCTCCTGGCCATAGACGGGATCGGGCACGAACGTCGATAGCGCGGTAATCGTCAGCGACGGATAAGCCGGCCATTCCTTGCACAAAGAAAAGTCCGCTTCGCCACTGACCGCAGGCGGCGTGCAATCGGCCCACGCCTGCCCAGCCATCAACCATCCGCAGAGCGCGGCAGCGCTGATCCATATGGACTTCATTGTCAATTCCCTCTCCTTGATGACATTGCAGCCGCGCACTATCCCCTTCTGAATCGGACGATTCAACCGCACCAGGCCAGATTGCCAGTACAGAGGCAGGCAAGCGTACATAGCCCCATGTCATTTGGTGCTGTAAGGTGATTTTCTTGAATCCACTTGCACCGAGATTACAGATGTCTCCCTCCTCTCCGCTTTTCCCCGACGTAGGCAACGAAACGCTCACAAGGGTCGATATATCGACGGGCCGGAACGAGGCTGAATTGGCATCAGATACTTCCCGCGACTACCCAGCAGAACAATGGCAAATCCGGGAAGTCCAGCGAGCAGCGCAGGAAGCCGACGACGGTGATTTTGCTTCTGCAGACGACGTCAGGACTATTGCGCAAAAGTGGGAAGGAACGTTGTAGCTGCCGGGTGATTCTGAAGGTTCATCAGTGCTTATGAACCGGCCTTCGCGAGCTGGCTCGCTCCCACAGGAAAGCCGCATTGCAAATGTGGGAGCGAGCCTGCTCGCGAAGGCGTCATCACAGACGCCGCAAATCTCAATACTTGTCCAGCGTACGCAATTTCTGCGGCAAGCCCCACAGCAGCAACGCTGCGGCGATCAGCGCGGCGACGCCGATGACGTACAGCGCCGGGGTGGTGCTGCCGGTGAGGTCCTTGATGCGCCCGACCATGACCGGGCTGACGATCCCGCCGAACTGCCCCAGGGTATTGATCACTGCGATCCCGCCTGCCGCGCCGGCACCGGCGCCCGCCAGCAGCTTCGGTGGCAGTGTCCAGAAGCTCGGAATCGAAGCGATGATGCCGGCGCCGAGCAGGCCGAGCGCGACGATCAGGAAGGTCGTGTGGCTGGCGAAGATTCCCGCGCTGAAGAAGCCGATCGCGCCGACGATCACCAGCCCGGCGACAAACTTGCGCCGTTCACCGGTGGCGTCGGACAAGCGTCCGATCACCACCATGCTGATCGCCCCGCAGATGTACGGAATGGCGGTCAGCAGGCCGATCATCACCGGGCTTTCGGTGCCGGCGCTGCGGATCAATTGCGGCGCCCAGAAATTCAATCCGTAGGACGCGACCTGAATCAGGAAGTAGATCAAACCCAACGTCAGGAAACCGGGGATTTTCAGCGCCGCGAGCAATGAGCCGCCGCTTTTGTGTGGCTCGTGATGAGCGATGCGGCTGGCGAGCAACTTCTTCTCGTCAGCGGTCAGCCAGTGCGCATCCTCGATGCGGTCCTTGAGCTGAGTCAGCACGAGAAAACCGAGGGCGATGCATGGCACGCCTCCGAGCAGGAACAACCAGTGCCAGCCGCGCATCTGCAACACGCCGTCGAGGTGTTGCAACACCAGCCCCGAGAACGGCGCGCCGACCAGCCCGGCAAACGCCGAGGCCAGAAACAGCATCGAGGTGATGCGGCCACGGAAGTGCTGCGGAAACCACAGGGTCAGGTAATACAGCACGCCCGGAGCAAACCCGGCTTCCATCGCGCCGATGACGAAGCGCAGCGCATAGAACTGCCATTCGCTGTTGACGAAGACCATCGCCGCCGTCGCCACGCCCCAGGACATCATGATCCGCGCAATCCAGCGCCGTGCGCCGACCTTGTACAGCATCATGTTGCTCGGCACTTCGAACAGCACGTAACCGACCACGAACAGCCCGGCGCCGAGGCCGTACGCGGTGTCGCTCAGGCTCAGGTCGGTCTGCAACTGGAATTTGGCGAAGCTGATGTTGATGCGGTCGAAAAAGGCGAACAGGTAGCAGACCATGATCAGCGGCATCAGGCGCCAGGCGACTTTGCTGACCAGGGCTTTTTCGGCGTCGTGATCGACGGACGGATTCACGCCCGCGTCCATTACGTTGAGGCTCATAGATTTTCTCCAGGCGGACTGCCGATGGGCGTCCGATTGTTTTTGTTGTCTGGTGGTACTGCTGAATGCTTTTGAACTGTGGGAGCGAGCCTGCTCGCGAATGCGCCAGATCAGTCGATACCGATGTTGAATGACACACCGCGTTCGCGAGCAGGCTCGCTCCCACAAGGGTTTTGTATCTTCAGGTCGGCATCGGATGCAGATCGCAGTTGCGCCCGGCCTTGGCCAGTTGGCCGGGGACATCGTGGCCCAACAGCGCCGGCAAGCCGCGCGAAAGCTTCAGCAACAGCGGCAAATCGATGCCCGTGTGAATGCCGACTTCAGCGCACAGGTTCACCAGGTCTTCGGTGCAGATATTGCCCGACGCCCCCGGCGCAAACGGACAGCCACCGAGGCCACCGAGCGCCGCATCGAAGCGCCGGGCACCGGCCTCATAAGCGGCCAGCACATTGCACAGACCGAGGCCGCGGGTGTTGTGGAAATGCAGGGTCAGGTCAGCCGGCGAAACCCGTTGCAAAACGCGCCGCACCAAGCGATCGACCTGACGCGGATTGGCCATGCCGGTGGTGTCGGCGAGGCTGATGCCCTGAATGCCGAGCTCTTGATAAGCATCGACGATCTGCAGTACCCGCTCCTCGTCAATCTTGCCTTCGAACGGACAACCGAAGGTGGTGGCGATGCTGCCATTAAGGCGCACCCCTGAACCGCTGACAAACGCAACGATGTCAGCGAACGCGGCCAGCGACTCCTCGCAACGCATGCGCATATTGGCGAGGTTGTGGGTCTGGCTGGCGGACATCACCAGATTCAACTCATCGGCATTGGCCGCCAGTGCGCGTTGTGCGCCTTTGAGATTGGGGATCAACGCCACGTAAATCACCCCTGGCTGACGCTGGATGCCGTTGAATACCTGCTCGCCGTCACGCAGGGCCGGAATGGCTTTGGGCGAAACGAAAGAGCCGGCCTCGATGCGGCTGAATCCGGCCTGCGAGAGTTGATTGATCAGGGCGATCTTGTCAGCGGTTTCCACCCATGTCGGCTCGATCTGCAAACC
>NZ_RAZO01000213.1:0-2459 GCF_004307535.1 Pseudomonas sp. Sample_9 | reverse complement strand
TGATCAGGGCGATCTTGTCAGCGGTTTCCACCCATGTCGGCTCGATCTGCAAACCATCCCGGGGCGAGACTTCCTGAACGATCAGGGTTTGCGAATAGTCAGTGATCATTGCACCACCCCTTGGTTTTTCAGGCGTTCGATATCGAGTTCAGTCAGGCCAAGATTGGCGAGAATATCGTCGGTGTGCTGGCCCAGTTTCGGCCCGGACCAATTGACTCCGCCGGGAGTCTCCGAAAGTTTGGGGACGATGCCGGGCATTTTCACCGTTGCGCCGCCGGGCAAGTCGGCATTGAGCAGCATGTCCCGCGCCTGATAGTGCGGATCGGCGACGATGTCAGCCACCGAGTAGATGCGCCCGGCCGGCACTTCAGCGGCTTCGAGGGCGGCCAGTACCTCGTCAATCGGCAGGCTGCTGGTCCAGTGCGTGATGGCCGCATCGAGCAAACCGCTCTGCGCCGCACGACCGTCGTTGTGGGCGAACTCTTCTGCGTCGGCCAGGTCGGCGCGGCCGATGGTGTGCATCAGGCGCTTGTAGATCGGGTCGCTGTTGCCAGCAATCACCACGTAGGCGCCGTCGGCCGTGAGGTAGGTATTGGAGGGCGCGATGCCCGGCAAGGCGCCGCCGCTGCGTTCGCGGACATGGCCAAGCATGTCGTATTCCGGCACCAGACTTTCCATGACGTTGAACACGCTTTCGGCCAGCGACACATCGACGACCTGCCCACCGCCCTGCCCGGTCTTGACCCGCAACAGCGACATCAGCGCGCCGATCACCGCGTGCAGCGAGGCCAGCGAATCGCCGAGGCTGACGCCGACTCGCGCCGGTGGCGAATCGGGATTGCCGGTGGTGTAGCGGATGCCGCCCATGGCCTCGCCAATCGCACCGAAACCGGGCCGGTCACGGTAAGGGCCGGTCTGGCCGTAGCCGGAGATACGCACCAGGGTCAGGTTCGGATTCAGCGCATGTAGCACGTCCCAACCCAGACCGAGTTTTTCCAGCGCACCGGGGCGCAGGTTTTCAATGATCACGTCGGCGTCGCCGGCCAGTTGCTTGACCAGTTCGATGCCTTCAGCGGATTTCAGATTGAGCGCCAGGGATTTCTTGTTGCGCGATTGCAGGTACCACCACAGCGATGTGCCTTCGTGCAGCTTGCGCCATTTGCGCAGCGGGTCGCCCTGACCCATGGCTTCGATCTTGATCACCTCGGCGCCGAACTCGGCAAGCATGCGCGCGGCAAACGGCGCGGCGATCAGGGTGCCGATCTCGATCACTTTGATTGCACTCAAAGGGGCATTCATCGCGGGTACCTCTTGTTCTTGGAATATGTCGCCAAGGCTAGAGGAACGATGATTGACGAATCCAGCCGTCTCTCGGCAATGAGCGTTCGCGAAATGCGAATGCTCCGCAGTGATTCGGTGGTGAATTCAGGGCCGCCTTCGCGAGCAGGCTCGCTCCCACAAGGATCTGTAGTGGTTTCAGATTCTGTGTTCACACAAGTTCAATGTGGGAGCGAGCCTGCTCGCGAAGGGGCCATCAGCCGCAATGAAGATCTACCGCCCGCGCAAATGCTCAAACAACATCCGGCTCACCGGCGACAACCCCGCCTCATCGCGCACCACCACAATCAGCGCGCGATCCGCCCAGGCATCGGTCAGCGGCACCGCGCGCAAGCCCAGTGCCTGACCAAACAACTCATAGGCTCGCTGCGGCAGAATGCCGATGCCCATGTTCGCCTGGACCATCCGGCACACCGCATCGAATCCCGGCACATGAATGCGGATGCGCAGGACTTTGCCGGCCTGCCGCGCCGCCGCATGGGTACGCATGTTGATCGAACTGGCTGCGTGCAAGCCGACGTAGTCGCTGTCGAGGGTTTCACTGAAAGTCACCGATTCGCGGGTAGCCAACGGATGCTCCGGCAGCATCACCACCACCAGTTTGTCCTGACGGTACAACACGCTGTGCAGGCCTTTGGTGTCGCTGTCCTCAGAGCAAATGCCGAGGTCGGCGACGCCATCGAGCACACCCTGAATCACCCCGGCGCTGGGGCGTTCTTCAAGGTCGGTCTTGACCTGCGGATGCTGCGCCGAGAAGTCGCGCAAGTCTTCGGGCAGAAACTGAATGATCGCCGACAGATTGGCCAGCATGCGCACGTAACCGCGCACACCGTGGCTGTGCTCACCCAGCTCCAGGCCCATTTTTTCCACGTTGAAGAGCATCTGCCGCGCATGGTGCAGCAGGGTTTCACCGGCCGGCGTGAGGATCATGCCTTTGGCCTGGCGCACGAACAAAGCGATGCCCAGCGCCTCCTCCAACTCCATCAGACGCTTGCTCGCCGCCGACACCGCGATGGCTTCGCGCGCAGCCGCACGGGTCAACGTGCCTTCCTCGTGGACGGCGACGAACAGTTGCAGAGTGATCAGGTCGAGACGGCGGATCAGGCTTTTTTGCAGCATGG
>NZ_RAZO01000314.1:0-38268 GCF_004307535.1 Pseudomonas sp. Sample_9 | reverse complement strand
AGATCACGAACGCTTCGCCATTGGCCGTCAACTTCGCCCCGGCGCGATTGCGCACAAACAGCGTACTGCCCAACTGGCTCTCGAGTTTCTGCACCCGCGCGGTGATCGCGGTTTGTGTGACGAACAGCTTCTGCGCGGCGGCGGCGAGACTGCCGTGACGGACGATTTCGAGGAAGGTGCGAGCGAGGTCGATGTCCATGGGGCAGGGCCGATTTCTGGAGGTGGGGCGCATTGTAAGTCAAAAGTCCCTCTCCCTAGACCTCTCCCGGAGGGAGAGGGAACTGATTGGGTTGTCCCCTTGTAATGCATCCTCCAGGAATCGTGTCGGTCATGGATTCACTGCTTGAATTCAGGTCGCTGAAGGTGCCGAACATCCCCGGTTCAGTTCCCTCTCTTTGGGGAGAGGGCTAGGGTGAGGGGCAAACAGTCACCAGAAATCTAACTGGCCAACTCGGTCTGCTCCACCAACCCCACCCGCGCCCACTCCTCTACCAAGCGCGCCGGCGTGCCACACACCCTGCGCTTGTAAACGAAGTGCTCACACCTGTCAGCAAAGCGATTGCGGTCATGCAGCATGTCTTGCTGCATTTGTTCCAGCTCAGCTTCTCGGCATCGATGGATCAACGCCTGATCAATCCGCGATTTGCGCTCACGTACCGGCGCATAAGTCGGATCGCTCAGCACGCTGTTCGCTCGTTGCAGCAGCCACAGGGAAAACTCGTCCGGGCAGCGTGGGCCGATCTCCTGAACCATCCCCAGTTGCCACGCTTCAATCGCACTGACCGGCAAACAGGCCTGAGTCAACTGCTCGGCCAGTGCCGGGCCGACGGCGCGGGGCAGGCTGTAGGTCCAGTACTCAGAGCCATACAGACCCATGCTCTTGTAGTGCGGATTGAGCACGATATCGGCGCGGGCGAACACGATGTCCGCCGCCAGCGCCAGCATCACACCGCCCGCACCGGCGTTGCCTGTCACGCCGCTGACCACCAGTTGCCGCGCGCTGAGCATTTCTGCGCAGACGTCGTCGATTGCCTGAATATTCGCCCAGGCTTCGGCGCCGGGATCCTGCGCGGCTTGAATCACGTTCAGGTGCACGCCGTTGGAAAAGCTACCGCGACCGCCCCTGATCAGCAGCACTCGCGTGTCCCGAGCCTTGGCCCAGCGCAGCGCCGCGGCCAGACGCTGGCATTGCTCGGTGCTCATCGCGCCGTTGTAGAACTCGAACGTCAGTTCCCCGACGTGCCCGGACTCACGGTAACGAATCGGCTGATACGCTTCGTCGCTGAATGGCTGTGTGGCGATCGACCAGTCCAGCACCGGCACATGGTTGAGTAGTCCGGCCAGCACATGCCGCGCCGGTCGCTTGAAGGTTTCCTCAGCGGGTTGAGGCTTGCGCCGCAGCGCGCCGATCCACAGGCTCTGGTCGCCGGCAGCCACCAGCACGGCGTCGCCATGTACCGCAAGAATCTGGCCGGGCATCCCGCTGCGCGAATCAAGGTGCGCGTCATACAGGTAATACTGCCCGCCAGCCAGACTCGCCAGTACGCCGGGTTGGCCGTCGGCGGCGTCTATGCAGCGCTTGATGAAGCGCGCGCAATCGTGCCAGCTGAAACTGCGATCAGCCTGTCTCATGTTCGGTTGCAGACGGCCACGCACGCTGGGGTGGGTGTAATCGAGCTCGACCGGCTGAAACCCTTCGACGAATTTTTCCACCACCTCGTGGATGCACACCATCGCCGCGTCGCTGACCCGGCCGTTGTACAGCTCGGATTTGCGCAAGCCCGCCGGCAGATTGAATTCGCACGTCGCCCACACTGGGCCGGCGTCCATTTCCTCGACCGCTTGCAGCGCGGTGACACCCCAGACCGAGAGTTCGTTAGTGATCGCCCAGTCCAGCGCACTCGCGCCCCGGTCGCCAACGATGCCGGGATGAATGATTACCACCGGACGCCGGGAATCGCTCCACAGCGCCTGTGGCACGCGATCCTTGAGGAACGGGCAGATCACCAGATCGGCGCCGCTGTGCTCGATCTGTTCACATACCGCAGATGCGACGGTAAACAGCACCACGCTGGGCGAGTGTCCGGCCTGACGCAGTTCCAGCCAGGCCCTTTGCGTCAGGCCGTTGAACGCTGACGCCAGCAGGATGATCTTGAGCGATTGCATGGGGATTCTTCCTTGAGTGAGATCGGCCGCAGGCTCCCGGTGAGCCTTCCTTGGCTGTCGATGGAGCAGCAAGAGTACGCAGTGCTTGCACGTACACAGCTGACCGAGGTCAAGGTTGTGTCAGGCAAGGCGTCGGTCAGTCGCCGGAATTTCCGTTTAAGTCCTACGGAAACAGGAGCGTTTCGATCAGATATGTGGATATTTCTGACGACTTTTTCAGGTTGGTCGTCGGACGCCGGGTCTATAGCATCAGTCCTGACATTGAAGTCATCGAGCGCACAGATCGCTCTGGACGTGGACAAAGGATGGAATATGCGAATCCCACTGATTGAAAGCCATACGCCTGCTTACTCGCCTCGCCATTATTGGCGCGACGATCGCGCCAGGTGTCCCTCGGAGGACGTTGCCATGCCGAGCGCCAAAGTGCCGCGGCTCACGGGCTTGAAGAAGCTCGAGGGCAAACCTCTGGAGTTGCTGTTGCGTGGGCAGGACACCGGCGACGATCCGATGCTCATCCTGCGCTGCACAAGCGAAGGATTTGAGCTGCTTGATGTGGTGAACATGATCGCAACCTCCGAGCTGTACCAACAGGGCGAGATAGTCAAACGCATCACCGGCAGATCCGTAAGAACCGTGCGACGTCTGCTCAAGGAAGGCGCGTCGGTGCGCCTGGACACGCCGCAGAGCGTGATCGCCTACCAATATGCCGCTGCGCTGGAACTGGCCATCGAAGTATTCGGGCGTCAGGCCAAGGCCGAATCATGGCTGGAGCAACGCGCTACTTACTTCTACGGTTATGTGCCGCTCGATCTGGTTGGACATGCGCTGGGCTTCAGGATGGTGGAGGAGTATCTGAACCAGATCAAATACGGGGTTTATCAATGAATCCCTTGCCCTGGGATGATCGCTGGTACGCCTGGCGGCTGGATCGTGTACAGCGAGACCTGGGACAGCGGCCTGGGGTCGAAACGGGACGGCGGTCGCTGGAACACCCCCGGTCGGAGAGTCGTTTATGCGTCGGTCGCCCCGTCCACGGCGATACTGGAGGTGGCCGCCCATGGCAGCTTCGATGCGCTTGATCAGGAGCCCTATGTGTTGACCTGTTTTGAAATCACCCACGACGCCAGCGTCAGAATCGTGCAACCGGAAGATGTGCCCAATCCCCATTGGCTCACCCCGATCAAAACCTCGCCCAACCAGCGAAAGTTTGCCGATGCACTGTTGGCTGAACATCCATTTGTTCTGGTGCCTTCGGTGGCCACCCGACACTCGTGGAATTTGCTGGTGAGTTGCGATCTGGCGGAAGGTCAGTTCAGGATGGTTTCGCAAGAGCGGTTTGGGCTGGATACGCGGTTGTTGTAGGAGGGTTGATCGTATCGGTAGAGATCTTCAGAGTCGCTGCAAGGATTCGTCGCGGCGGCTCGGGCGCGGGACACCTAGCGAAAAGCTACTTCCAGGCACTGTGTTGGCCCGGTAAATTCCCCGCTTTATCGCAGACAAGGAAGTTCACCATGGCAAAATTGAAATGAAGGCTGCGAACCTATTGGGTAACCACTGGTTTTCGTGTGCTCTGCTGGTTTCCGCTTGCTTCACCGGCAATCTTGTTCATGCAAAAGAACCAGAGAGTCACCCCCGGGTGATTATGTATTACGGTCCGTGGAGTCCGGAAGAAAACCGTTTCGACGCCAGCCGGTGGTTCAGTTCAGGTATGTATCGCCCGCGTCTCATGGGTACTCCGCCTGAAGAGAGCCCAGTGACCATGCTGCGCAATAGGCCTGAAAGTTTGCGACATATTGAGAATGATGTTCTCTTGACAGAAGCGTTATTCGCTGTAGAGCGACAGTTTCCGAAGTTGGACACCGAAGACCTCATTCTGAATACGCCGGACCTGCACCGCCAGATACGGTATGCCTATAGTTCATTTGCCGAGCCTGACAGGCCGGTGGATTCCTATTGGCTTTTCATCACGTTTGCAAACAAGACCGTGGTCGTTACGATCGATTGGGACGTGACAGAAAAGAAACTCTTGCCCCGCTCGATGGCTTCGAATCTGATCGAAAAAAGTGATGAAGAGGCGGCATACCTTCAGGTAAAAAAAGAGCTTGATGGGACGGCTTCAGCCAAGCGTTAACTCACGTTGCCATTTCTTCAATGGTTGAAACGACAAATCCCGCCAATAAGCGGGATTTGTGTTTTACCAAGAAGCTTCTTACGAAGGGAACAGCTCGGACAGTTTCATCGACAGCATCATGTCGCCTTCAACGCGCAGCTTGCCGCCCATGAAGGCCTGCATGCCGTCGGTTTCGCCGCTGACGATGTCTTTCAGGGTCTGGCTGTCCAGCACCAGCGTGCAGTTGGCGTCCGGGTTTTCGCCTTCCTGGATGTCGCAGGTGCCGTCTTTGACGATCAGTGCGTATTGCTTGTCTTCGTCGGTGATGTTGAAACCGAAGACCAGGTCCAGACCGGCAGCGGCGGCTGGGTTGAACTTGGCTTGCATTGCTTTTACGGCATCAGCTACGGAGGTCATGGTTCGATCCTTTCTTGGTCATGGGAGCTGGGTGGTTACAGCCAGGGTCACAGTAAGCCGGACTCAGCGAAAAGTGATGAGTTCCGGGGCCTTCAGCAGTTGCAGGTGTGCGTGACTGTTGAAGGAAGCCAGAGCCACCTCGCGACCACGAAACTTCAATTGGTTGAGCGAGGTGTTGACGATTTGCCAGTTCAATTCAAAGGCCTGTCTGGCAGGCATTTGCGTAATCAGGTGGAGCAGGGCAGTGATGGTGCCGCCGGAGGTGAACACGGCGATTTTCTGGTTCTTTTCCGCCAGGTCGAGGATGCGGTGCAGCCCGGCCTGAACCCGTTCGACGAAACCCAGCCAGCTTTCCAGTCCGGGTGTGTCGTAGGTGCCAGCAAGCCAGCGCTCGACGATCAGGGCGAAGATGCGCTGGAATTCACCGCGGTTCTGCGCGGCGTTGCGCAGGATGTCGAGGGCTTCCGGCTCTTCCGGCAACATGGCCGGGAGCAGAGCGCGGATCACCGCATCGGCATCGAATTCGTTGAAGGCGGAATCGGTTTCGAGGACCGGAACCGGCAGGCCTCTGGCGCTGAATTGCTCCAGTGCACTGGTGGCGGTGTGCTGTTGACGACGCAGGTCACCGGCAAGGCAACGATCGAAGCTGATACCGAGGTCGGCGAGGTGCTGGCCGAGAATTTCTGCCTGACGCACACCGGTCGGCGACAGCACGTCGTAATCGTCTGCACCAAAGGAGGCCTGGCCATGTCGTATCAAGTAGATGCTGCCCACGTCCGCGTCGTCCCGGTACGTTGAAGGTCAGGCGAGGTTATGAGGATGGCGTAAGGCTGTCAATGAAAAAACATACGCTTGTTTGAAATGCCCGTTACAGGCGTGTTGCCAGAGGTTTCACGGCTGGCCGATGAGCCAGCGCATGGGTATGCTGGAGTCATTCCGCGTGTAATACACCGTCACGCATTGCTTTGAGGAGTCTCTGTGGATTTTTTCACCGAATACGCCAGCTTCCTGGCCAAGACCGTTACTTTGGTGATCGCCATTCTGGTGGTGCTTGCCAGTTTTGCCGCATTGCGCAGCAAGGGCCGGCGCAAATCGGCGGGTCAGTTGCAAGTCAGCAAGCTCAACGATTTCTACAAGGGCCTGCGTGAACGCCTGGAGCAGACCCTGCTCGACAAGGATCAGCTCAAGGCATTGCGCAAGGGCGAAGCGAAAACCGAAAAAAGCGCGAAGAAGCAAAAGAACAAGCCTGAGACCAAGTCTCGGGTATTCGTGCTCGACTTCGATGGCGATATCAAGGCTTCCGCCACCGAGAGCTTGCGCCACGAGATCACCGCGCTGCTGACCCTGGCCACGCCGAAAGACGAAGTGGTTCTGCGTCTGGAAAGTGGCGGCGGCATGGTGCACAGCTACGGTCTGGCGTCGTCGCAGCTGGCGCGAATCCGTGATGCGGGCGTGCCACTGACCGTGTGCATCGACAAGGTCGCGGCCAGCGGCGGTTACATGATGGCGTGCATCGGCGACAAGATCATCAGCGCTCCGTTCGCCATCCTCGGTTCGATCGGCGTGGTCGCGCAATTGCCCAACGTCAATCGCCTTTTGAAGAAGCATGACATCGACTTTGAAGTGCTGACCGCCGGTGAGTACAAGCGCACTCTGACCGTGTTTGGCGAAAACACCGAAAAGGGTCGCGAAAAATTCCAGGAAGATCTCGACATCACCCATCGCTTGTTCAAAAACTTCGTCGCCCGTTATCGCCCGCAACTGGCGATCGATGAGGTGGCTACCGGTGAGGTGTGGCTCGGTATCGCTGCGCTGGAAAACCAACTGGTGGACGAACTGAAGACCAGCGATGAATACCTGGCACAGAAGGCCAAACAGGCCGAGGTCTATCATCTGCACTACGCCGAGCGCAAAAGCCTGCAGGAACGCATCGGCATGGCCGCCAGCGGTTCGGTAGACCGCGTGCTGTTGAGCTGGTGGAGTCGCCTCACTCAGCAACGCTTCTGGTAAACCGCAGGCATAAAAAACGCCGGTCACATGACCGGCGTTTTTATATCTGCAACAACGTCCGACGCTTAGCGGCGACGGAACAGCGGCAGTGGTTCGTCAGCGGCAGCCTGATAAGTCACCGAGAAGTCCTTGAGACCTTCCAGTGCTTCGTACGGGTCTTTATCCGCGCGAATGGCAAAGGCATCAAAACCACAGCGGTGCATGTAAAACAGCTGGTCGCGCAGCACGTCGCCAATGGCCCGCAGTTCGCCTTTGAAACCATAACGGTCACGCAGCAGACGGGCATTGGAGTAGTTACGGCCGTCGGTAAACGCCGGGAAGTTCAGGGCGATCACCTGGAACCTGGCGACGTCCTCACCGATTTCCTCGGCCTCTTCATCAGCATCCAGCCACACACCCAGGCCACCATCGCGGGCCAAGAGCATGCGGCTGTGTTCGCGCCACAGGTTCAGCGGCACGATCAAGTCGTCGCAGTTGCTGATCTCGTCGATATTGAAATCCTTGGGCAACAGGTGCCAGGTCTCGTCGACGACTTCGTTGTTCTTAATGATTCGCTGCATAGACGCGTTCCTTGAAGAGGTCGATGCCAATACGCTGATAAGTGTCGATGAAGCGCTCGTCTTCGGTGCGTTGTTCAACGTACACGTCGATCAGCTTCGAGATCACGTCAGGCATGGCTTCCTGTGCGAAGGACGGGCCGAGGATCTTGCCCAGGCTCGCGTCACGGCTGGCGCTGCCACCGAGGGAAACCTGATAGAACTCTTCGCCTTTCTTGTCCACGCCGAGAATGCCGATGTGGCCAACGTGGTGATGACCGCAGGCGTTCATGCAACCGGAGATGTTCAGGTCCAGCTCGCCGATGTCGAACAGGTAATCCAGATCGTCGAAGCGACGCTGGATCGATTCGGCAATCGGGATCGACTTGGCGTTGGCCAGTGAGCAGAAGTCACCGCCCGGGCAGCAGATGATGTCGGTCAGCAGGCCGATGTTCGGCGTGGCGAAACCGCCTTCACGCAACTCGCCCCACAGGGTGAACAATTGGCTCTGCTCGACATCGGCAAGAATGATGTTCTGCTCGTGGGAGGTGCGCAGTTGACCGAAGCTGTAGCGGTCGGCCAGATCGGCGACGGCGTCGAGCTGTTTGTCGGTAATGTCGCCCGGGGCAACACCGGTCGGCTTCAACGACAGCGTCACAGCCACATAGCCCGGCTTTTTGTGCGCCAGGGTGTTGCGGCTGCGCCAGCGAGCGAACCCCGGGTGCTCTTTGTCCAGATCGGCCAGTTGTGCGGTCTGATTGTCGAGGGTCTTGTAGTCCGGATCGACGAAGTGCTTGGCGACGCGATGCAGTTCGGCTTCGGTCAGCGTGGTCTGGCCACCGCGCAGGTGCTCCATTTCCGCATCGACTTTCTGCGCGAACACTTCAGGCGTGAGCGCCTTGACGAGGATCTTGATCCGCGCCTTGTATTTGTTGTCGCGACGGCCGTAGCGGTTGTACACACGCAGGATGGCGTCGAGATAGCTCAGCAGGTCTTGCCAAGGCAGGAATTCATTGATGAATGCGCCCACCACCGGCGTACGACCGAGGCCACCGCCGACCAGCACGCGGAAGCCCAGCTCGCCAGCGGCGTTGTAGACAGGTTCCAGGCCGATATCGTGAACTTCAATGGCCGCACGGTCACTGGTCGAGCCGTTGACGGCGATCTTGAATTTGCGCGGCAGGTAAGCGAATTCCGGGTGGAACGTGGTCCACTGACGGACAATTTCGCACCATGGACGCGGGTCGATGACTTCGTCGGCAGCGACACCGGCGAACTGGTCGGTGGTGACGTTGCGCAGGCAGTTGCCGCTGGTCTGGATCGCGTGCATCTGCACGGTGGCCAGTTCAGCGAGAATGTCCGGGATGTCTTCCACCGCCGGCCAGTTGAACTGCACGTTCTGCCGCGTACTGATGTGGGCGTAGCCCTTGTCGTAGTCGCGGGCGATTTTCGCCATCATGCGCACCTGACGCGAAGTCAGCTGGCCGTAAGGCACCGCCACGCGCAGCATCGGCGCGAAGCGCTGGATGTACAGGCCATTTTGCAGGCGCAGGGGGCGGAATTCTTCTTCGCTCAGCTCACCTGCCAGATAGCGTCGGGTCTGATCACGGAACTGCTTGACGCGGTCCTCGATGATCCGCTGATCGTACTCGTCGTATACGTACATATAAGTCCTGTTCTCAGGCTTGGGCTACTCGGAAAACGCTGCGTTTTCGCTTGCTGGAGTCCGATGTTGCCTCTGCAATTCTGCGCGCACGGCCGCGCACTCCGTCACGGAGCCGGGGCAATATACCCGTTTGCAGTTATGCGCAAAAGTGATGTTTGAGTATATGTAAAGAACCAAATCGCCTAACGCGAACGCCTGTCATCTATTCCACATTTGTCGTGCGGACAATCATCGTCTTAACTGTGATCGAGTCTTTGTGCAATCACCGATAAAACCGACAAGAGGCGATGCAATGAGCAACCCGACCAAAGCCAGAAAAAGCGACAGCAGCGTCGATGCGTGGGCCATTTTGTTCCTGATCATTCTCGTTGTAGGGACAGCGGTCTTCTGGGTAAGCCATCAGTAGACGACATTCCGGGCCCGCTTTCCGGCCCGGATTACTGGCTCGCCATACCATGCCCGGTTATCTGACGGAAGCCTTCAGACGCCCGCGAAATGCAGCACCAGCTTGACGATGGCAAACAGCGTCAGGCCAAACACTGCCGTGAACAAAACGCCCAGAATCACGAAGTGGCTGGGTTTACCGTGGGTGAAGTCCCGTTCCCGGTTCTTGCCGCTTTGCACGCCGAACGCTGCAGCCATGACGCTGTGCAGCATTTGCCAGAAGCTCGGCGGTTTGTTGTCGACTGGATCGTCCATAAATCCCTCTGCTCGATGTCGTGCCCCACAAGCATAGTCAAACAGTGCGCAGATGCCTGAACACGCTGCGCCAGATACGCCGTTACAACAATTGCCAGCCGCTATAACTATGTACCGCTGCCCGGTCGGGCACAGGTGATGTGCTGTCGCTCCATTTACAGGAGCGATGTATGTCCCCAGATTCCCTCGATTCGCGAACTGCTGACCGACCGATCCAGCCTTCGGCGACGGATAGTATCCACGGGCCTTTCCTGGAAACCGCAGTGCCGCAGTGGCTGATTGGCGCTTCGGCGCAACGCAAGGCTGAATTCAAGCAGGCGCGTCCGCTCATGCCTGCCTGGTACGCCAGAGCCACAGCCCGGCAACGTCAGGTGCTGCATGCCAGTTTCCGAAGCAGCTTCAGGGCTCAGATGCGGTTGGACAAAACGATGTCCGGCTTCAAGGACATCGATGCGTTTGCCCGACCGATACTGTTGCAGGCCTTGAAGTCCCGTTTTCAGGTTGAGGTTGATGTCGACAAGACCCTGCTATCCCTCAGGCGTGCGGTACGCGCGGGAATCATTTCTGTGGAATTTGGCACGGTCGAAGCCCTGACGCTGCCTATGCTGCAGGCGGCGCTGCACAATTTTGAAAGTGACGAATGCGTGTTCGGCGCGTTTCACGGCAGCTCCGGTTTTGTCATCGAAACCGCAACAGCCGGCACTTACAAGTCGGTGCCGGTAAACGTGTCGGTGAGAAACTTTCTCAGCCTGTGTCGTGACCTGGACATCGGTACGAAATATCAGGCTTACCTCAAGACTTTTTTCCATCCCGCCGATCCGAAGGCGCAAGAAACCTTGCGCCGCGACTTCATTGCCAGTCAGAAAGCTGCCATGCGCGCAGCGGCCGAGCGGGCTTTATTGACCAAGGAAATCCGCCCGCAGGATCACGCAATGATTGTTTCCGTGCTCAACGGCGAAAGACGTCCCCGGGTGGACAACAAACCGGTGTGGTTCCACGACATGGGCCTGATGCAGCACCGACTGGTCGGCTGCGTGGCATTCACCATCGCGGAAAAATATCAGTCGGTCGAAGCGGTCATTCTCTATGTGCCCAATGATCCCGAACATCCGCTCAAACGCTATACCGGTACGCAGATGAGCGACACTTTCAAACGGTTGCTCAGTGCCCGCCCTGCGCATCAGGCAAAAACCGCTGAGCCTACCGCCTATCAGCGGTTCTTCAGCCAGTTCATGCCTTATGAGAAGCGTGCTTATTACTTCAGCCAATTCGTAAAATCAGCCGACCCCTGGTCCGATTGGCTGTCATCGGTCTGGCGGACGGTGCTGCAGACGTCGCCGATTTTTTCCGACATCTGGAAAGTCTCTGCCAAGCCTCCAAAAATGCAGCCGGAGCCAGACCCCTACGTTGCCGCTTCGTTGATGCCGCACCGGCAAGTGTATCCCTGGCAACCCAACAACGACCTGTGGCAATACCTCTACGAGAAGCACCGGGACAAGGTGATCGCTGACGCCCGCGCGCATGCGGTGCCGACTCGTGACATCGATGCCAAGGCGCGTGATGCCAAACTCGCCGGCCTGGAGCAGCTCGGACTGCTGGCCTTGAATGTGGCCTCGATGTTCGTGCCGGTAATCGGTGAGATCATGATGGTGGTGATGGTCGGGCAACTGCTTTATGAAACCATCGAAGGCGTCGTCGAATGGAGCGAGGGCGACAGGCACGCGGCCAAGGAGCATCTGCTGGATGTCGCCGAAAACCTGGCCCAGATTGCCGTTATGGCCGGCGGTGGCGTGGTGTTCAATAAAATCAATGCCGTCAGACCGGAACCGGTCATCGAGCAACTGCAGCCAGTAACGTTACCCAACGGCCGGACACGCCTGTGGAAGCCTGACTTCACCGGTTATGAGCACGACATCGCACTCGCCCAGGCCGCGGTGCCCAATCACATGGGGCAGTACCGGATTGACGGCAAGACCTGCATTCGTCTGGGCGGTGAAATCTACGTGCAGGTCTTCGATCGCTCGACCGGGCAATGGCGTCTGAAACACCCCACCGAGCGCAACGCCTACAGGCCGGCGCTCGCCCATAACGGCCACGGCGCCTGGCGACTGGTATCGGAGCAGCCGATGACATGGCAGCGACTGGAGCTGCTACGGCGCATGGGCCATAGCACTGACGGCTTCTCCGATGACAGATTGCTGATGCTGGGTGATATCAGCGGCGTCAGTGACAGCACGTTGCGCCAGATGCACATGGATCATCTACCGCCGCCGCCCGAATTGCGCGATGCCATGCAGCTGTTCGAAGCCGATGCCGCGGCCCGACAGATGATCGAGCAATTGCGTGGTGCCCGAGCGATTGACGAGCGTTATCTGCATGCGCTGCCGCTGGTGACGGAACTGCCACGCTGGCCGCATGGCCGAGTACTGGAGATTTTCGCCGGGGCGCAGGAGACTGAGCAGTCGATTCAATATGGCCTGGAAAATGTGTTGCCGGGGATTGAACGCAAACCCGTGATCCGCATCAGCCGCGCTCAGGTATTGAACGGCGAAATGCCGGCGCGGATTGTGGCAGCGCTGGAGGAAAACGAAGTCATTCGGCTTCTGGGCAGCAGGGCCGCGCAGTTCCGGCCGGCAAGGCCGGATGAGTTCATGCGCTTGCTTGCCGAGTTTGCATACACCCGTCAGTCGGCGATTTTCGACAGCCTCTACCGCGGCACCGAGCCGCTGAGTCTGCGCGCGCGGATCCTGCAACGTGAGTGCCCCGGGCTGAGCAATGCCGCCGCACAGGACGTGCTCGGTCATGCCACGGCAGCGGAGCTGGCCCGCATGGATCACACCGGGCGTTCGCCGTTGAAACTGCTCGAAGAGGCGCGCTGGCATGTTCGCCGGGGGCGCCAGACGCGCGCCTTTGCCGGCCTGCACAGCGAAAACCTTGCCTCGGCCGACAGTCGACGGCTGGCGTTGTTTGCCTTGGAGCGATTGCCTGAATGGTCGCCAACGTTGCGTCTGGAGATTCGTGAAGGCAGTACGACCGGCGCATTGCTTGACAGTGTCGGTGAGCCTTCGGCGCCGGTAAAACGCTATCTGGTCAAGAACGGACCTTTCTACCAGGCATTCAATGCTCAGGCGCAGGTGCTCAACAGAATTTCCAGGGTGGAAGACAGTTTCTATCGTTCGCTCATGTATGCGTTGCCTGATGACATGCGTGCGGCACTGGGCCTGTACGAGGGCAGCAAAGGCGGTGAGCTGCAGCACCAGATTATCCTGTCGGCCCGCGTGCATTGGCGCGAAGCTCTGCACATGCTGGCACCGCGAGCCAAATGGTTCAAACCGCCAGTACGGGTTCGGGCCAGGATGACGGGCTATTACGCGAGTGGGCGAGGTGGAGGCTGGAGCACTTCGCTCGAAATGCGCGTGGCGCAGTTGTATCCGTTGCCGCGACAGGCAGCTGCCTTTCTTGCTCGACAGCGAGGCCGCAGCGATGCGCAGATTTATCAGGAGCTGGAGTTGCGCCGTCGGGAATGGGAGTCGCTCAATGTCACACTCGAGCGATGGCAGGCGGTCCCAGGCAGCAGCCAGACTGCCGAGCACAGGGCGCGATTGGCGCGGACTTTGAGAGAGGCGTGGCGCAATGGCCCGTTGGCCGGCCGGGTTGCCGATGTGGCCCGCCTGTCACTGGTCTGTGATGCGTCTGTCCCCGCGTTGAGTACTCGTTTTCCCCATGTGCGTGAACTGGCAGTGAGCGGCATTGGCCTCACGGATGCCAATGTCGATGGTTTGCTGGCGGCGTTTCCGAACGTCACTGACCTGCAGATTGGCGAGGTGAGGGATCCACGTGTCTTTACCGTTGCTGGCCGATCACTCACGACCGTGCCGCAAGCACTTGGCCAGATGACCGGATTGACTCAACTGCGCTTCGTTACCGACGCGCCGTTTCTCGCGCCCACCTTTGCACAGAGGCTGCGGACACTGACCTTACTGGAAACGCTGCATATCAACTATTCGGGAGCCGATGCAAGCACTCTGAATGATCTTGAACTGAGCACGCTGACGCATTTGCGCAGTTTGCGCATTGACGCCCCGAATGCCTTGTGGCGGTGGCCGGCGTATGTCGAGCGGCTGCCGCGGCTTGGACGCCTGGACCTGACCCACACCTTGATTGAAACCTTGCCCGAGTCGCTGTACCACGGACACGAGCAACTCTGGGCCGGCCTGTCGTTGAATTGGGCGAGGGTCACACCGACCACGTTTCGGCGTGCTTACGACTACGTCAGCCAGTATTCCGGCCCGTTCGGCCATTTGCTCGACCTGCATCAAATGGTCCGTGGATTTTGCCGTGCCGAACTGGACACCATGGCCCCGGCGTCGGGCTTCGTCGATCTTTTGCCCGAAGCTTTTTATACCGCTCTGGCAACGCCGCAAGCGCGGGTGACAGCGATCGAGAGTATCAGGGCCGAGCATGAGGCAATCTTTGCGCAGTTCTACACACCGACACTCAGGCATGGCACACGCTACTCGACAGTCAGAAGCCGCTGGGCAACCGGACCTGATGCCGAAGTCCTCCGGGCGCTGAAAACCAATTGGTATGGCACGCTGCGCCAGCGTTACGGGCTGACTGCGAACGTGGACAGGTTCGAGCTGCCTGGCCCACGATCGAGCAGCGAAGCGCTGCCGGCGGCAGAGCGCTTTCGCGAATTGCCGCAACTGCCAGCCGGCAGCTTTGCCCATGTCCGTACTGTCCGTTTGCGGCTGCTGGATGTCCCCATCGACCAGGCACGCGGGTTTCTCCGTGCATTCAGTCACGTCGAAAGCCTTGAAATCAGCGGCAACCGCTTTACCGAACTGCCCTTTGCGGCGGACGATCTGCGTGCGCTGAAGAACCTTGATGCATCAGACAATGCCATCGTCGTAACGCCTGGGGTACAGAGGCAACTGAGCGGCTTGCAGCAAGTCCGATGGTTGAATCTGCGTGATAACCCGCTGCATGCCGTCGACGTCAGCACGTTGAGCCGATTGCGGGCGTTGAACCTGAGATCGACTTCGTTGCAAACCTGGCCCCTCGGCGCCGAACGCCTCGCGCGTTTGTCCTGGCTCGATCTGCGCGACAACCGGATCGCCTCCCTGCCAGAGCCAGTCTTGTCCCACCCCGATGTGCTGATGAGGAGCAACCTGACGGGCAACCGTTTCAGTCCCGAGGGGCAAGCGAGCCTGGACGCGGCATTTCAGCGAATCGAGCAGCAAAAGGCTTTGGAACAGGGCACGTTGGCGCAGTTCGCAGCGCAACGTGTGCCGGACACTTTCCCGCCGGCCGAAAGCGGTTGGTCGTTCATCGAACTGCTGTTGCCGCTGCCTGAAGAGGCGCTGGTCAATCCGGCTCAGAGCGGAACTTCGCTGCATGTGCAACGATTGAATCAGCTCATGCCGCGGCAGCAGGCTGAACTGAATGTGCAGCATCTGCAGGCTTCGGGATTGAGCGATGCGCAAATCGAAGCCCGGATTACCGAATGGCATCGCAGCTGTGAGGCGTTGATTCGACGACTCAATGGCTGGTTGTACAACCGCGAGATTCCAACGGCCGATGGCCCGATCACGGCTGGTAGACGATCCTCTGCGGGGCGGCTGATCAGGGACGCGTGGCTTGGCGGACTGACTGAAGCCAGTGGCAGCGTGGTACGGGAACTTGAGCTTGCAGATCTGCGAATCGGCGACTTGCCTGAACTGCCCGTGCAGTTTCCAGCGGTGACAACGCTGGACCTGAGCCGCGTGGGCCTGTCCACGCGGGGCTCCGACGGCTTTCTCAACGCCTTTCAGGACCTTCGTACCTTGCTGCTCAGTGGCAATGAGCTGGGTGCATTGCCCGGCCCGGTGTTGCGGATGCGGCATCTGCAGCATCTGCGAATGCAGCATTGCAATCTCCAGAGTGCGACCAGCTTCTACCCGTTGCTGGGGCGCGGGCGTCTACACATGCTTGACGTCGGGTATAACCAGCTTCGTGTATTCAACCCACCGGACTTCAGTGCCTTGCAGCTTCTGGATCTACGCACCAACCACCTGAGCGAATGGCCGGCCGGAGCTCAACAGGCCGCTCATTTACGCGGTTTGAATCTGCACAACAACCGGATCGTGGACCTTCCTGGTGAGCTGTTCAACGGCAATCACGAGCGTCTGCTGCAAGGGACTGACTTGTCCGCGAATGCACGCCTGTCCCTGACTGCCTTGCTGGATCTGCGGCGCTACGCCCGCGAGCGCGCAGCCCCTTATGTGATGCAGCTTTCACAAGAATCCATCGACGAATTGATCGATAGACATGTTATCGGGCCCGATCAACCGCAGCCGCCAGGCGCAGTGGAGGGGGCAGGTAACAATGCCGTCGCCCCCGATCCATATGCAGGCGTGCAGCCGTCTGAAGCGATTTTTGATCCGGCCAATGACATCGCGCCGGAATCTCGCGATCCCTGGCTGATGGACAGTGACTTGGCACTGGCGGTGCAACGACGCTCGATCTGGACGCAATTGGCGCTTGAGCCGAATCACCAGCGGTTCTTTCAGTTACTGCGTTTGCTGCGTGACACCGAGGAGTTCAGGCGTGTGCCGGCCGATCTCACCCACAGAGTGTGGCAAGTCATGGAGGCGGCTACCGAAAATACCGAACTGCGCGACTCGCTGTTCAACGATGCAGAAACGCACGGCACCTGTCCGGACGGGCGGATTCTTACGTTCAGTGACATGCAGGTGCGGGTTTGGGTCTATCGCACATTGCAGGGAATACCTGTCAGCCGAACGATGGCCAGGGGCCGGGCATTATGGCAAGTGTCCCGACAGTTGTTTCGTCTGGAGTGGGTCGAGATCTTTGCCGAAGTCTTGGCGAAGGGCCAGGATCGTGCCGAGGTTCGCCTGCAATCGCGCATCGATTTGACCCGTGGCTGGGGTGATGGACTGGACCTGCCGGGGCAACCCTCCCATATGTTATACGCACGTCCATTGACCGATGAGGTCCTGGCGCAAGTTCGCATTTGGGTACTGGAGGCGGAGCAGACTGATGAACTGCCGGCGAACATGGGCGAGCGCGATTACTGGATCGCTTATTTGCAAGAACGCTATCCGCAGGAAATGGAGGCGATCGATGTCGAGATCGAAGAGCTGCAACAGGTTGGCGGCGAACTGAAGGAACGACTCGAACGGGGGGAACTCACCGAGAATCAGTACGAGCTGGAATTGAAAGCACTGGCCAGAGCTGTCCACGCATTGCGTCGACAGAGACGGCTCGAGTTGACGCGCCGTGAAATCGACCTCCTGCGAGCTTTCGCTGATGACTCGCAACAGCCTGGACGCCTTGAACCGCAGCCAGGGACTTCCTCGCTCCCGTGACGGCCGCATGGTGCGGTTGCAAGGCTCGTCGAAGCAAGTTGTTACCTTTCGCCGGTGAGTAATAAGCGGATACCGCAGTCGGGGTAGCCGGAAATGGTCTGCTGCACACTTCATTGACAAAGGAGTGACCATGATCGCTATCCCATCCAATCCGCCGTCGACGGCATCTTCATCCTCGTCACGCACGACCGACGCGCCGGCCCCGAAACCGCTGAAGGCAACACAGAGCCTTCACGGTGATTTCCTCGAAAAGTCGATCCCCACCTGGCTGACTGACGTGACGGCGCAACGACGCCAGGCGTTCAAGGACGCCCCTGCGGCGCTGCCGGCGTGGTATCAGGATGCGACGCCTGCCCAGCGCGCAGCCTTGAATGACAGCTACAAGGCCAGCGTGCAGGCGCAAAACATGCTCGATAAAAGCATGTCGAGGTTTGAGCAGGCCGAAGTGTTTGCCAGACCCTTGCTGATCAAGGCATTGAAGGACGAATATCAGCTGCAAGTGGATATCGACAAAACCTTGTTGTGCCTGCGACGCCCGATAGAGGTGGGCATTCAGGCCACAGAGCTGGCGTCCTTCGAAATTCTCAAGCTGTCGCTGCTGGAGGCGGCACTGCACAACTTCGAAGCCAGCGAGTGTGAGGAGGGGGCTTATCACCACACCTCGGGATTCATGGTGGCGACCGATACTGCGGAGACTTTCGAGTCCGTTAGTGTCGCGCTGACGGTCAGCCAGTTCATGTCGCTGTGCCGTCGCCTGGATATCGGCAAGCAATACCAGGACTATCTGCAGGAATTTTTTCACCCGGCCGATGTGGTGGTGCAGGGTGTGCTTCGCGAGCGGTTCATCGCGAGTCAGAAGGCAACCATGCGCGCAGCCGCAGAGCAGGCGTTATTGCAGAAGGATATAGAACCGGCGGACTACACCATGATCCGGTCGGTCATCGATGGCGAGATGAATCCCTGGATGGGCAACCGACAGGTATGGTTCAAGGACCTGGGCCTGATGAGAAAACGTCTGACTGGCTGTGTGGTGTTCGTGATCAGCGAAAAATACCGCTACAGCGATGAATTGATCGTTTACATCCCTCACGACCCGCAGCACCCGTTCAAACGCTACAACCACCAGCAAATGCGTGAGGAGTTCAAACGCTTGCTGACTGCGCGCGATGAACCGCTCGCTGGCGGGGCTCAACCGACGCCTTATCAGCGGTTCCTCAGTCAATTTCTGCCCGTTGATCAGCGGCCCGATTATTTCAGTCAGTTCACCCGAAAGGCTGCTGACTCACCGAAGGATGCCTGGTCGACATTGCGCTCTCCATGGGTCGCGTTCATTCAGGCAATCAGCGGTACTTCAGTGTTCACCCGGATCAAGCAACTTCCTCCCGAGCGCGGGGTGAAGATGGAGCCGGAGCCCGATCCCTACATTGCGCCTTCGGCGGTCGGACGCAGAGGGCATGGCCTTTGGGCGGCCAATGAAGATCTCTGGCTCTATCTCTTTACCCAGAACCGCGCCAAGGTACTGGCCGACGCCCGCAGCCATGCGGTACCCAGCGACGACGTCGAGGTCAAGGCGCGCGACGCCAGGCTGGCGCACCTGCTGCAGATCGGTCTGCTTGGTTTGAACATGGTGTCGATGTTCGTTCCGGTGCTGGGCGAAGTGATGATGGTGGTGATGGCCGGCCAGCTGATGTACGAAACACTGGAGGGCGCGATCGAATGGAGCGAAGGCGACCGGCGTGCGGCCAGGGATCATCTGATCGACGTGGCGGAAAATCTGGCGCAGATCGCGGTGATGGCGGGGGTAGGCGCCGGGGTGCGGAAATTCTCCAGCGCCAAAGCCGTGCCAGTGATTGAACAGCTGGAACCGGTGCAGTTGCCTAGCGGCAACACCCGCCTTTGGAAACCCGATCTTGGCGCGTATGAGTCAACGATAGCTTTGCCGGACAGCCCCGGTCCGAATCCGCAGGGGCAACATGTACTGGACGGCAAGACCTACATTCGTCAGGCCGGCAAGGTTTACGAGCAGTACTACGATTCATCGCTCGGCAAGTGGCGCCTCCGCCACCCGAACGATCCCGATGCCTGGCAGCCGGTGCTCGAGAGCAATGGTTACGGTGCCTGGCGATCCACGCTTGAGCGCCCGCTGGAGTGGGACCGCCTGACCCTGTTGCGACGCATGGGGCATGCAACCGAAGTGTTTTCCGACGCAGAGCTGCTCAGGGCTGCCGATATCAGTGGCGTCAGTGACGGCGCCTTGCGCAAGATGCACCTCGACCACGCGCCGCCACCACCGGAGCTGGCGCAGGCGATGCGCCTGTTGAAAGCGGATGCAGATGCGGCATTGGTCGTGGAGCAGTTGCGTGGGGAACGCCCCATCGATGAGCTCTACCTGTATACCTTGCCGCTGATCACCGAAATGCCGTTGTGGCCGCAAAACCGTGTGCTTGAAGTGTTCGATGGCGAGTCATTGTCCGGCAGTTCCGTAAGGTATGGTGCTGCGCGGCGCTTTCGTGACGTGGGTGTCAAGCCGCCAATCAGGACTTCTCGGGCCGACATCCTTGGCGGAAAACTGCCAGCGCATATTCTTGCATCGCTCGAAGAAGCGGAAATCAATCGCTTGCTCGGCAAGCTGGTCGCACGTACTCCCGAGGCAAGGCTTCAGGAATTCAACAAGCGAATTGCCAATTACGCCAACACCCGTCAAGCGGCGATATTCGAAAGCATCTACAAGGGCACCGACCCCATCGCCCCCGAGGTCGCCGGTTTGCAAAAGGAATGTCCCGGGCTGGGCGAGTCGGCAGCACAAGCCGTGCTGACGCATGCCCATGCCGGTGAGTTGCAGGCGCTGCGGTCGGGCCAGCGAGCACCGCTGCGCCTGCTGGAAGAAGCGCGCTGGTATGCGCGTCAAACCCGTCGAGTCACCGCGTATGCCGGTCTGCGCAGCGAAAATGTCGCTTCGGCGGACAGTCGGCGTCTGGCATTGCACACGCTTGAGCAGTTGCCGGGTTGGCCTGACAACCTCCGTATCGAGGTTCGCGAGGATCATGATGCTGGCACGCTGCTTGACAGCATCGGCAGTGAAACAGCCAGCGAGAAAAAATACCTGATAAAAAAAGGTGCTCAGTTTCAGGCATTCAACGAGCGCGGTGAGGCACTCAACAGCCTGCCCGAACACGGCGACAATTTTTACCCATCGATCATGCACGCCCTGCCTGACGAGGCGCGCCGCAGCCTCGGTGTGCCAGCGGTCGGGCAGTCGGTCCAGCTGCGGGAAAAGATCATCCGCCACGCCGATCTGCACCAGGCCGAGGCGCCTGCGCTGCTGGAACCCCAGGTCAAATGGATCAAGCCGCCCGTTCGCGTCAGCGATACTCTGATTGGTTATCCTGCCAGCGGACGTGGCCCTGGATTGTCACCGAACCTGATAGCACGCACGCGTGATATTTATCCGCAGCTGACAAATGAACAGGCGCGCGGCTATCTCCTTGAACAGTATCGGGCGGGAAATGACGACAGAGACATTTTCCAGTTGCTGCTGTCGCGTCGACAGGAATGGGCGCAGCTTGAAGCGACGCTGGATGAGTGGTCGGGACTAACGAGAGTACCGGCTTGGGCCCGTTCCGAGTGGAACTATAAAGTACGTACCGCACAGGCGCTCAAGGACTGTTGGCGCAACGCACCGATCGCCGCCCATCTGCCCGGCGCCGATCAGCTTCATCTTGTCCTGTACGACCCGCTGCCAGCTCTGACAGCAAATTTTGATCACGTACGAGAACTTTCCATCGCTGGGGATGGCATCACGGACACCGATGCCGACGCGTTCCTGGAGCGGTTTGGCCGTCTCGAAAAGCTCTCGCTGGGCGAGCGTGGCAGTCTGTTTGGCAGTTATATGGGGCGCGAACAGTCATTGACGACATTGCCTCTGGCCGTCACTCGCATGCCGAGCCTGAAAAACCTCAAGTTCAGAACCACAGCGGCTGCGCTGGCGGCTGATCTGCCGACAAGATTGCGCATGCTGACTGCTGTAGAAGAGCTTCATCTTGATCTTTCGAGGGGCACCGGCGTCACGGCGAATCTTGACCTCACACCGCTCAGGCGATTGAGGAAACTCAGGATCGATGCGCCGGGAATGGTCCAATGGCCCGATTTTGTACAGGAGCTGCCTGAGCTGGAGCGCCTTGATCTGACGCAGACGGCCATCTCGTCCATTCCACAAGCACTCTACACAGGGCATGAGAAGTTGTGGGCGGGGCTGTCGCTCGACTGGTCGAATTTCGCGCATGAAAATTTCAAGCCCGCCTACGAGTACGTCAAAAATTACCGGGGCGTGTGGGGACATCTGCTGGATCTGGACCTGATGGTCCGCCAGTACTGCGCCGGCGAGCTGGAATTCCTGACTGGACGGCGCGGAAATATCAATCGCTTGCCTGAGCGCATCATGAGTCTGTGGAATACACCCGAGACCCGGCTCAAGGCTGTCGAGCTGCTGCGCCTGGAGCACGCCGGGATTTTCCGGCAGCTTTACCTTCCGACGACGTCCGATGGATTGCGCACCGCTACGCTTGCTCCGGTCTGGGAAACGTTGCCGAACCTTGCAGTGGTGCGTGAACTTGAGCACAACTGGGCGGCTGCCGTGCGCGAACGTTATGGCCTGCGCAGAGAAGCGCAGGTCCCCACTCCAGGGAATCCGAACGGGGTCGCCCCGCTGGAAAGTGGCGAAGTGTTCAAGTTATTCGATGATGGACACTTTGGCGACGAGCCATCCATAAGCGAGCTTCCGTCATTGCCGGCCGGTACGTTTTCTCATGTGAAAACCGTTTCCCTTGATCATCTGAACGTGCCTGCGGCACAGATGCGCGCGTTTCTTCAAGCATTCAGCGGTGCGCGTACGGTAGAAATCACAGGCTGCAATTTGACTGAGGTGCCGTTCAGCCCGAGCGACTTTGCGCAATTGACTCGACTGGATCTGTCACACAACCTGATCGGCACCACGCCAGAAGTCCAAAGCCAAATTGATGCACTTTATAAACTCGATTTCTTGGATTTGCGCGAAAACCAGCTGACTGATCTGAATGTCGCGGCTCTGAAGAAGCTTGAACTTCTGGACCTCAGTTCCAATCGTCTCCAGGCATGGCCGGCGGGTGCCGAAACGCTGCCAAGGTTGCAATGGCTTGATCTGCGCGAAAACCCAATCAGTACGTTACCTGAGCATGTGCTTGCCGATGACAGGGTGATGCTCAACACCAACCTGACGCAAAGCTCATTGAGTGCCGAAGGTGCGGCAGCCCTGAAAACTGCGCAGCGGCGTATCGAGACCGCAATCGGCTTGCCTGATGACACCCTCAAACAGTTTGAAATTTACCCCAGTGGCCCTCGAAGCGTGGGCGACGCGCGCGTACCGAGAACTGCACTGGCATTTGCGCACGAATTTCTGTTGCCGCTGCGTCCTCTGGCACCTGTCGCCGAAGGTGCCGCAGACATTGCAAGTCGCTTACAGGACGTCAATCCGCTTCTTTCTACAGAACAAGCGCAGCAATGTCTGGCGCGATTGCGCAGCGAGGGACTGAGCGATGCACAAATCGACGCCCGTCTGACCGTCTGGCGAGACAGCGACGAGGCCCTGACGCGTGAGTTGAACGGCTGGATCTTTACTCGGGCGATACCATGGAACAGAGGGGATAAATCCAAGCACCGATCGTTTCTGGCGATGAAGGTCAGAGATTGCTGGGCTGAGGGTCTGACACGCCATAGCGAACACTCAGGATCCACACTTGATCTCACGGGGTTGAACACCGGAGATCTGCCGCGCCTGTCGAAAGTGTTTTCCCCAGTCAGAACGCTGAATCTCACCGGCGTGGAATTTTCGGCACAAAGCTTCAACGAATTCTGTGCCGCTTTCCCTGAAGTCACCACCCTGGTACTCAACGGCAACGCCCTTGATACGCTGCCAGACGCCGTTGGCGGTCTGAGCGGGCTCGAGCGGCTGGAGCTGAGCGGGAATAAACTGGCCACCGGGGAGTCCCTGTACACCCAGGCGGGTGGAAATCGCCTGCGCTGGCTGGACCTCAGCCACAATCAACTGGAGGAGTTCAGTGCCAGCGCCTTCAGTCGGCTCGAAACCCTCAAGCTTGACCACAATGGCCTCGATTCCTGGCCGGACGGCGTGCTGGAACTGCCGCATCTGCGCGCACTCGATCTGACGGGCAACAACATCAGCGTGTTCCCGGACAGGCTCTTGGACGGTAGTCACAGGGAACTGGTCGCTGGCACGGTTCTGTCGGAAAACACCTTGACACTCAACAGCCTGCGACAACTGCGCGATTACAGCGCCGCCAATGCAAATCGTGACGTCATGGGCTATTCGCGGGCGCATCTCGATCGGGAGATTGACCTGCGCTTACGCGGAGCCGACAGTGAACCCGGCTCCGGCTCGGATGGCGACAGCGATGACAGTGACGGCTTCGGAGGCGGTGGTGTTGGCGGACGTGTGGATGTGCACGCACAGGTCGAGGCCATTGAGGCCATCGCTAACCCAGCGCAAAATGTCGCCGCGCCAGCCATGGAGACCTGGCTGACATTCACCCCGGCTGATGTACGTGCCGCCCGGCAGGCTTTGTGGGCGCAATTGGCCAGGCAGGCCAATCATGATGCGTTCTTTCATCTGCTCTCGACCTTGCCTGACACCCTCGAATTCAGATTGTCGGGGGCCGATCTCACCCATCGGGTCTGGCAAGTCATTCAGGCTGCCACGGAAAACGCCGAATTGCGCGAGCAGTTGTTTGTCAACGCCGAAACCCACGACACATGCCTTGATGGGCGGATCCTGTCGTTCAGCGAACTGGAAGCCCGCGTCTATGAATACAACACCCTGCGCGATATCCCGCAGCATCGCCCCGAGCAACGCGGCAGAGCCTTGCTCAATCTGACCCGCCGCCTGTTTCGCCTGGAGAGAGTTGACCGACTCGCTGAAGCTGCTGCGATAAACCAAGACCGTGCGGAGGTCCGACTGCAATACCGGATCGGCATGACCAGCGGCTGGCCGGATGGCCTGGAACTGCCGGGACAGCCGGCGCATATGCTGTACGGCACGCCTATTCGTGGACAGGTATTGATCAACGCTCGCGCCTCGGTGCTTGCCGACGAGGCGTCGCCAGCGTTCCTGGAGGATCTGATTTCACGCGACTATTGGGTCCGTTACCTGGAAGATCGCCACAGCGAGGTGTTCGAGGCGTTGAAACTCGAAGAATCGAGGCGACATGGTGCGGTAGAGGACGCCTATCCTGACCTGTCGAGCCCCGAGTATCTGGATGCCATGGGGGTGCTTGAGGTCGAGTTGCCGGCGACGCGTATGGAAAAGCTCAAAGAACTGTCCCGCACAGAGCTTGAGAGTCTTTCGTCGCCAGGTAGCGGCGCGCCGCAGCCACGCCCGTCGTCACCGCAGCCCGGCCCTTCGAGCCGCCCGTGAACGGATGAATGACCGTGCCCGAGAGCAAGATGCTCCCGGGCATGGTGCGGCTCAGCTGTCGTAACCCAGATTCGGCGCCAGCCAACGCTCGGTCACGCTCAGATCCTGACCTTTGCGCGCGGTGTAGCTCTGCACCTGATCCTTGTCGATCTTGCCCACGGCAAAGTACTGCGCCTGCGGATGGGCGAAGTACCAGCCGCTGACCGCTGCGGCGGGGAACATTGCGTAGTGCTCGGTGAGGAATACGCCACTGCGCCCGGCGCGCATTTCGGCAGCCTCTGGATCGAGCAGTGTGAACAGCGCGGCTTTCTCGGTGTGATCCGGGCAGGCCGGGTAGCCGGGCGCGGGGCGGATGCCACGGTATTGCTCTTTGATCAGCGCATCGTTGTCGAGGGTTTCGTCCTTGGCATAACCCCAGTGCTCTTTGCGCACTTGCTGGTGCAGCCATTCGGCGCAGGCTTCGGCCAAGCGGTCGGCGAGAGCCTTGACCATGATCGAGTTGTAATCGTCGCCGGCGTCCTGATAGGCCTTGGCGACTTCTTCGGCGCCGATGCCAGCGGTGGTGATAAAGCCGCCGACATAGTCGGTCACTTCGCTGTCCTTCGGCGCCACGAAGTCGGCGAGGCAGAAGTTCGGCTTGCCGTCGGTCTTGATGATCTGCTGACGCAGGTGATGCAGCCTGGCTAGCGGCTTGCCGTTATCGTCGTACAGCTCGATGTCGTCTTCGTTGACCTGATTGGCCGGCCAGAAACCGAACACCGCACGGGCGCTGATCAGTTTTTCATCGATCAGCTTGGTGAGCATTTCCCGGGCGTCCTTGTACAGCGCAGTGGCGGCTTCACCGACCACTTCATCTTCGAGGATGCGCGGGAATTTGCCGGCCAGGTCCCAGGAAATGAAGAACGGCGTCCAGTCGATGTATTCCGCCAGCACCTTCAAATCGATATTGTCGAGCACTTTGCTGCCGGTGAAGGTCGGTTTCACTGGCTGGTAATTGGCCCAGTCGAACTGCGGCTTCTTCGCGATCGCGGCGGCGTAGCTCAGGCGTTCGGTGCGGGCGCTGCGATTGGACGTGCGTTCGCGCACGTCGATGTATTCAAGACGGGTCTTCTCGACGAAACCGGCTTTCAATTCCTTGGACAGCAACTGCGTCGCCACGCCCACGGCGCGTGAGGCGTCAGTCACGTAGACCACGGCATCGTTGCTGTACTTGGGCTCGATCTTCACGGCGGTGTGCGCTTTCGACGTCGTCGCGCCACCGATCATCAGTGGCAGGTGAAAGTCCTGACGCTGCATTTCACGGGCGACGTGGACCATCTCGTCCAGCGACGGTGTAATCAGGCCGGAAAGGCCGATGATGTCGCACTTTTCTTCTTTGGCGACCTGCAGGATCTTTTCGGCCGGAACCATCACGCCTAAGTCGACAATGTCATAGCCGTTGCAACCGAGCACCACGCCGACGATGTTCTTGCCGATGTCGTGCACGTCGCCCTTGACCGTAGCCATGAGGATCTTGCCCTTGGCTTCCGGCTTGTCGCCTTTCTCCAGTTCGATGAACGGAATCAAGTGCGCCACGGCCTGCTTCATCACGCGGGCGGATTTCACCACCTGCGGGAGGAACATTTTGCCGGCGCCGAACAGGTCGCCGACGATGTTCATGCCGGACATCAGCGGGCCTTCGATCACTTCGATCGGGCGCGCGAACGACTGGCGGGATTCTTCGGTGTCTTCGACGATGTGCGTGGTGATGCCCTTGACCAGTGCGTGTTCCAGACGTTTGTTGACGTCCCAGTTACGCCACTCTTCCGTCTCGGCTTCCTTGACGCTACCGTCGCCCTTGTACTTGTCGGCGATGGCGAGGAGGGCGTCGGTGCCGTCCGGGGTGCGGTTGAGGATCACGTCTTCAACGGCGTCGCGCAGCTCGACCGGGATCTGATCGTAGATCTCCAGCTGGCCAGCGTTGACGATGCCCATGGTCAGCCCGGCGCGGATCGCGTAGAGCAGGAACACCGAGTGAATCGCCTCACGCACCGGGTTGTTGCCACGGAACGAGAACGACACGTTGGACACGCCGCCGGAGCTCAGCGCGTACGGCAGCTCATCGCGGATATAGGCGCAGGCATTGATGAAGTCGACGGCGTAGTTGTTGTGCTCTTCGATGCCGGTGGCGACGGCGAAAATGTTCGGGTCGAAGATGATGTCTTCCGGCGGGAAGCCGACTTCGTTGACCAGAATGTCGTAGGAGCGTTTGCAGATCTCTTTCTTGCGCGCTTCGGTGTCGGCCTGGCCGGCTTCGTCGAAGGCCATCACCACCACCGCAGCGCCGTAGCGCTTGCACAGTTTGGCGTGATGGATGAACTGCTCGACGCCTTCTTTCATGCTGATCGAGTTGACGATGCCCTTGCCCTGAATGCACTTGAGGCCGGCTTCGATGACCTCCCATTTCGACGAGTCGATCATGATCGGCACGCGCGAGATATCCGGTTCGCCGGCGATCAGATTGAGGAAGGTGACCATGGCCTTCTTCGAATCGAGCATGCCCTCGTCCATGTTGATGTCGATGATCTGCGCGCCGGCCTCGACCTGCTGCAGAGCGACTTCGAGGGCTTCGGTGTAATTGTCTTCGCGGATCAGGCGGGCGAATTTTGCCGAACCGGTGATGTTGGTGCGCTCGCCAACGTTGACGAACAGCGAGCTGCGATCGATGGTGAACGGCTCCAGACCCGAGAGGCGGCAGGCCTTGGGAATGTCCGGAATCTGACGTGGCGCGTAACCGGCCACGGCTTTGGCGATGGCTTCGATGTGGCCCGGCGTGGTACCGCAGCAACCGCCGACGATGTTGAGGAAACCGCTCTGGGCGAATTCCTCGATGACTTTGGCGGTTTGCGACGGCAGTTCGTCGTACTCGCCGAATTCGTTCGGCAGGCCGGCGTTCGGGTGCGCGGATACGTGGGTGCTGGCCTTGTTTGACAGCTCTTCCAGATACGGACGCAGTTCGCTGGCGCCGAGGGCGCAGTTCAAACCCACGGAAATCGGCTTGGCGTGGGCCACCGAGTTCCAGAACGCTTCGGTGGTCTGGCCGGACAGGGTACGGCCGGAGGCATCGGTGATGGTCCCGGAAATCATGATCGGCAGTTCGAGGTGCAGCTCTTCGAACACACCTTGTACGGCGAAGATCGCCGCTTTGGCGTTGAGGGTGTCGAAGATCGTCTCGATCAGGATCAGGTCGGCGCCGCCCTCGATCAGGCCTTTGGTGGCTTCGGTGTAGTTTTCCACCAGCTCATCGAAGGTCACGTTGCGGTAGCCGGGGTTGTTGACGTCGGGCGACAGCGAGCAGGTACGGCTGGTCGGGCCAAGCACGCCGGCAACGAAGCGTGGCTTGGCCGGGTTTTCGGCGGTCTTGGCGTCGGCAATCTTGCGCGCCAGACGTGCGCCTTCTACGTTTAACTCGTACGCCAGCTCTTCCATGCCGTAATCGGCCATGGAAATGCGCGTGGCGTTGAAAGTGTTGGTTTCGAGAATGTCGGCGCCGGCGTCCAGATAGGCTTTTTCGATGCCGCCGATCACGTCCGGACGGGTGATCACCAGCAGGTCGTTGTTGCCCTTGACGTCACTCGGCCAGTCCGCGAAGCGTTTGCCGCGATAATCCTGCTCTTCGAGCTTGTAGCTCTGGATCATCGTGCCCATCCCGCCGTCGAGAATCAGGATGCGCTCTTTGAGGGCTTGCTTGAGAGCTTGAAGGCGGACGCTGCGATCGGACATGTGGACTACTCGAAAAGACCATTACGAAGGAGCGGGATCATAGCAAACCTGTACGCTTTTGGAGCATGTGCAGCTTTTGCATGAATATCGCTCATGTTGGTACGAGCGTCATAACGGTAGAATCGCAGCCTTTTTTTATCATTGAGATCAGCAACATGCCGTACCGCTTCATCAGTTTATGGTTGCTGGTCCTGAGCGGGAGCGTTGCGGCGCAAGATCCTGCCATTTCTTCTTCCATCTCCTACACCCGCGATATCCAACCGATCTTTACCGAGAAGTGCGTAGCCTGCCATGCCTGTTATGACTCGGCGTGCCAATTGAATCTGGGCAGCGGCGAAGGCGCCGCCCGTGGCGCGAGCAAGATGCCGGTGTACGACGGCGAACGCACCCAGGCCGCACCAACCACGCGCTTGTTTTACGACGCCTTCGGCAAGCGCGCCTGGCAGCAGAAGGATTTCTATTCGGTGCTCGACGCGCAGGGCAGTCAGGCTGCGCTGATGGCACGGATGCTCGAACTTGGCCACAAGACGCCGCTGACGCCCAATGCCAAGCTGCCCGAAGACATTGTGCTGGGTCTCAATCGCAACAATCTTTGCGCAATGCCTGCCGAGTTCGACGGCTACGCCGGTGCGCACCCGAAAGAGGGTATGCCGCTGGCGGTCACCGGCCTGACCGATCAGCAATATCAGACGTTGCAACGCTGGCTGGCGTCCGGCGCGCCAATTGACGAGCAGAGCCTGGCGCCGAGTGCGCAAGAGGCGCTGCAGATCACGCAGTGGGAAAACCTGCTCAACGCTCCCGGCGCGCGGCAAAGTCTGGTCGGGCGCTGGCTGTTCGAGCATTGGTATCTGGCGCACATCTACTTCAAGGGCGGCGAGCCGGGGCATTACTTCCAGTGGGTGCGTTCGCGCACGCCGAGCGGCCAACCGATCGACCTGATCGCCACGCGCCGCCCCAACGACGATCCGGGCACGCAGGTGTATTACCGCTTGTGGCGGGTGCAGGGGGTGATCGTGCACAAGACGCACATCACCTATGCGCTGAGCGCGGCGAAAATGGCCCGGATCAAAAGCCTGTTCTACAGCGGCAACTGGCAGGTCAACGCGCTGCCGGGTTACGGGCCGCAAAGCCGGGCCAATCCGTTTGCCACCTTCGAGGCGATTCCGGCGCAGGCGCGCTATCAGTTCATGCTCGATAACGCCGAATACTTCGTCCGCACCTTTATTCGCGGGCCGGTGTGCCGTGGGCAGATCGCGACCGACGTGATCCGCGACAACTTCTGGGCGCTGTTCCAGGCGCCGGAACATGACCTCTATATCACCGACCCGAACTACCGCGGCCAGGCCACGCCGCTGCTGGCCATGCCGGGGCAGAACGACGATGTCGGCAGCGTGCTGAGCCTGTGGCGCGACTATCGCGACAAGCGCAACGAATACGAAGCCCTGCGCCGCGACAGCTACGCCGATCTGCCGGCGCCGAGCTGGTCGACGCTGTGGGCCGGCAACGACAACGCCTTGCTGAGCATTTTCCGCCACTTCGACAGTGCTTCGGTGACCAAGGGTTTGATCGGTGAGGTGCCGCAGACGATGTGGCTGTTCGACTATCCACTGCTCGAGCGCACCTATTATCAGCTCGCGGTCAACTTCGACGTGTTCGGCAACGTCTCCCATCAGGCGCAGACCCGCCTGTATTTCGACCTGATCCGCAACGGCGCCGAGCAGAACTTCCTGCGCCTGATGCCCGCCGACTCGCGCGAGGATTACCTCAACGATTGGTACCAGGACGGCGGCCAGTTCAAGATGTGGCTCGATTACGAGGCGATCGACGACGACAAACCGACCGCGCTGAAACTCGACGAAAAAGACCCGAAACGGGATTTCGCCATGCAGTTGCTGGCGCGCTACGGCGATCTGAATGCACGACCGGACCCGATCAACCGCTGCGACGGTGCTTATTGCTCACGGCCCAACATCGATCCGGCCCTGCAGAACGCCGAGCAGGCCTTGAGCCGTCTGGCCTCGCGACCGGCAGCGGGGCTCAAGGTTATCGACCAGTTGCCCGAAGCGACCCTGCTGCGCGTTGAAACCGCCAGCGGCAAGCGCGAGGTCTACAGCCTGCTGCGCAACCGTGCGCACAGCAACGTGGCGTTTTTGCTCGGTGAGTCGCGGCGTTATCAGCCGGGTCTCGACACCTTGACTGTCTATCCGGGCGTACTCACCAGTTACCCGAACTTCATGTTCAACGTCCCGGCACAGCAGGTGCCGGCGTTTGTCGATGCCATGGAAAACGCCAGGGATGCCAATCGGTTCGAAAAGATCGTCGAGCGCTGGGGCATCCGTCGCAGTCATCCGCAGTTCTGGCGATATTTCCACGATTTGAGCCAGTACATCCACGAAACCGATCCGGTGGAAGAGGGCGTGCTGGATATGAACCGGTACGAGAATCTGTGACCAGGCAAGAACAGGCTGTGAGCCTTGAGCTGTGGGCTGCGTTGCCGCTGAGGATTGTTCATGTTGAATCGGGCGCCGACGGTTCCTTCCAGCGCCCGAGCCTCAGCGGTCCGGAGTACCGCGTTCAGGGCGTCAATGTTGGCCAATAAGCGGGGCCGTAATCAAGCAACAGCTCGGTGCCTGCCGGAATCTTTTCCCAGGCGACCAGAAAAACCATGTATTTGCCGACGTAAATCGCGCCGACGTTCTCAGTGCCTGTCCTGGCGGCACCGGGGACTTCGGGGGCGTTGATCATGCTCAAGATATTGCTGTTGCCATGACCACTGACAGTGGCGTTTTTGGTTTTGGTTCCATACGAAAATGTCCTGACTTGCAAATTGGATTTTTCGAGTATTTCTGCGTCTAGCGATCTGACGGTGCGGTGCAGTTTGCCGCTGTAGGGCCCCAGCACTTCATAAGGATTGATCTCGACTTTGGCGAACACTGACAAACCCCGTTCCGGGCCATCGACTGGCCGTCTGAGCTCGAAACGCTCGCTCAACCTGTGGTGATGCCGTCCCTCTTCCTCGATCCATTCGTGGATGTCCTCAGTCATGTCCCGGGCCAGAGTTTTGGCCCGGGTCTCTGAAAGGTGCGCAAAAAACCGGTTGCTATCGGTGATCTCGATTTTTTCGGTAGCGCCTTCCAGCTTGTGCGTCAGACTGACTCTGAGGTCTGTCGGGTCTTGCAGAATGGGCGCGTTGTTATTGATCTTGTGCCCCAATGACGGTGTCAGATCTTCGCCTGCAGCATCGTCTGCAGGTGCATTTTCGATTCGGGCACGTTTGGAAGTACCAGCCGTAGCTTGCGATGCTGTCCTTGTGCTTTTGCGTGTTGTCGGCAGAGAAGACTGCACGGGGACGGATTTTATCGCTGTCCCGCGGGGAAGTGTTTTACGCGCGAGCAATACATCCGAGCCGGATAGCCCCATCAACGCCAGGCACTCGCTTACCGCACTGCGCAATACCCCGCGATCATTGACATAGGTCGACCAGAGCACTGGATTGAGATTGTTCTCTTCAATGAATGAGTTCATTGAGCTCGCAGACCGGGTTGCGTTGAAGCGCCTCTGCCATTGCTCAAGATGTCTGGGCTCCAAAGGAGTGAATACTTGGTTGCTTGCGTACTTTTC
Source organism: Pseudomonas sp. Sample_9 (assembly GCF_004307535.1). Taxonomy (NCBI): domain Bacteria; kingdom Pseudomonadati; phylum Pseudomonadota; class Gammaproteobacteria; order Pseudomonadales; family Pseudomonadaceae; genus Pseudomonas; species Pseudomonas sp. Sample_9. The sequence continues at coordinate 6,446 of NZ_RAZO01000314.1, read as the reverse complement.
CAGTACTTTTCCTCGCGCTTTGAAACTGCCGTCGGTTTCAACGTGGGCGATGAATTCCTTGGGGTCCAGATTATGCTGTGCGGCAAACCCTTCCCGGGTAAGGCTGTTGCGGTCTTGCTGCGGCAGCGCACGCCAGCGATCGAGGTTTTCGAAGGTAACCGCCGTCCTTGCAGTATCGGCCCGGTCCAGGACTTGTTGCCCGAGAGGCGTCAATTGCCCTTGCGCATGAACGTATTGCTGAAGATCCGCCCGATTCAGCCGGTGCTGTTTCGCGAAATCCTCTATGGCTTTGCCCAGCGCCAGTTCGCTGAACTGCGACCATTGCTTGAGAATCAGCGGCGTTACTTCGCCTGGGCCGTCGGGCGCTCCGCCTCTCATCCTGATTTCGTTGGTGTACCAATGGCCGGGTCTGACTGACGACAGATTGATCGACAGGTCGCGGTTGTTCTTTGGGTTGACCAACACGACAGAGAAGCTGTTTTCCCCGGTCTGCGCGGTTTCGTTGATAAATCCGTAGGAGTTTTCCCGTATCTGATAGACGGCGATGGTGCCTTGCTCATCGACGTTGCAGATGAATTTCTGGTTGTACTCCGGTCGAAAGAATATGCCCCGCGAATCAGCTTTCAGCCCGGAAATCCACTGCGGTTCGACGGCATAGCGGCGCAGCAGGGGGCTGTTGTTGCTTACCACCGTCAGCGGTTCGCGATAGCGCGGGCCAAAAGCCTGGCCTGACAACGCGTCGATCAGCCGATAATCCACCGCGTCGACGCTGCCGACGTTGCGCATGGGAATATTGGCAATCCCCTCGACTGTGCAAAGCCGGTCGCCAGGCTGGCGCGGTACCCAGCTGCTGGGGTCGACGGCCATCAGATGGTGCGCGGCAATCGTTCCATCACGCAGATGTGCCACCGCCCGGCGCGCCTGATGCATTGTCGCTGCGCCAATCTTGCGCAGGGTGAATCGGCCTAGCCTGAGCAGTGAGAGCACCGAATCCAGTGGATTGACTTCCTGAATCACCGAGATCACCAGAGTTCGGGTCAGGCTGGTGAACCTGGGCAGGGCCAGACGGATGCCGATCTTGCCAGCCTGGGTCGCCAAGCGGGTACAGCCGGCAATGTATTTGCCAATGGGCAGGGCAAAGGAAACGATGTCGGTGAACAGACCAAGGCCGCCGCTCTCGATGCGCTTGGGGTCGCCGGAGGTCAGATCGTCGATGGAACCCCAGAAGGGCACGAACATTTTTCCCCAGAACGTCAGATCCTCAAGGAAATCTCTGCCGATATCCATGCTGCGGGTGGCTTTGCGAGTCTGCTCGAGCAATGCCGATTCATCTTTGAAAAACAGCTCTCGGGCGATCATGCCGGCCAACGCGTCGGCCCGGGCAGAGGTGAGATTATTGGCAGCGAAAGGCCGGGTGCGTGCAGCCACGTCGGGGGAGCGTTGCTCAATGGGCACAGCGGCAAACGTGTCGCCGACCTGTTCCACAATCAACGTCGCATGCTGTTGGTCTCTGGGCTTCGAGCCGTCGCGATAGGCTTCCCAGTCAAATGGCAGTTCGGTACCTTTTCTGAACGAGCCTCGGCTGGTGCGGCTGCTGGAACCGATCTTTTCTACCTTGATCTCTCCGCCAATGCGCAGCGACTGGATGTCGCTGCGCAGGCGCACTACACCCGCGCGAGGGAAGACTTCGATGTAGCGGGATTTTGTCGGGTAGGTCGGATTGATCATTCGCAGAATGAACCCGCAGCGGGCACGAACCGCGTCGGTGTCTGCCTTGTTCTCATGTTCGACCTGCGTATCGTGAAGGGGCAGCCGCAACGAATAGACAGTCACCTCGTCCGTCTCAAGATGGCCGCGGCATGCGGGCAGGTATTGCGCCAACAATGCTTTGATCAGGGTTTTGTAAGCGGCGCGTGGAGTACTCAGCCAGGCATGAAACGCTTCATCGAACGCGGCTTCGGATTCATACCTGAAACGGCTCGGCGGGGTGAGCGCCAGATTTGTCGTGGCAGCAGCCATCGTTTGCTCATGCTGTTCCAGTGTGCTCAACGCGAGTTCTATTTCGCTGATCGGGTGGGCGTCGTGACGCATTCCGAACAAACCCATTGCTGCTGCCCATTGCACTGTCGGGCGGATTTTTGCGGCGGCGACCAGTCGCTGTTGCTCGACATCATCCGCATACGTTCGATGATGCTCCGCCGGCAGGTTGAGCAATTGTTCGAATGTCATGTGTCGGGATGAACCGGGCGCGATGGATTCGGCGAGGATAAAACCGCTTTTGAAATTGACCCATGTGCTGGATGTCGCGTACGGCAGATCGTCGGGAATATCCTGAACCCACGCTTCACAGGCGACATGACTTTTGAGGATGGCTACCGCCAACAGAGCAAGTGACCGGTCAACGGCAAGTGACCGCTGAAAGTGTTTGATCAGCGACTTGTGGATCGACGAATAAGCACAACCCGATTCGATCAGTATCTGCAATTCGTTCTGATAGATACCGTGCGGGTCTGGCTTCACGGTCAACCAGAGCGCGCGCCACAATAACTTCGTCAAGACGCTGGTCGGACAGTTCTGGTTTTGCTCTGCGCCGTACCAGTTCAGTCCTGTGGCAATCCGTTGAGCCAATTGCTGGTTGTGTGCCGATTGCAGAATGGTTTCCAGTAGCGCTATGGGTGTGGTTTTTGCGAAGGCTTCAAGTTTGGTATTGAGTGTCAGCGGTACGACATTGGCCAACAGACACCGTGACGTTTCGGCTTCGATCTGGCGGACAACCTGCATGATCGTTTCATCGCCAGCAGCTCCGAGCAAATGCTCAAGGTCACTGATATGCCCCTGATGCCCCAGCAGCCACAACGCACGGTGCTCGACGAGATTGTGCAGCAACCGCTGCCAATCGGCGAAAGCGGCGGGGCGCGAAGGGACAAGCGAGTAGTAGGCGAGAACCAGATCGAAACGCACGGAGCCGTCGCTTTTCAAGCCATTGCCGACCTTGCGGTGAATATCCAGCAAGACATCGACATCGATGGACCAATACGTCGGGACATCTCTTAACGTTACCGAATGCCCGGCAATGGTGAAGACTTCCGCCGGTACAGGGGTTGGTGTTCGGGTGGAACTGATCTGGAAGGACACGAAGTCGTAGAGAAAGTCGTTGCCCAAGGGCGAATGGTCAGGCTTCTTCGGTTTGCAAAGGTCGGTTATGAAGTCTTCATCTTCTTCCAGCTTTCGTAAAACACGAAACGCTTCCTTGCACTCGCGGCCCAATTCAGAGCCGACAGGCGGATGATAGTAGAGCTGGCTGGCATCAGTATTGAAGTTGTCGCCGATGAGCGCGTGCAGGTAATCGATCAGATGATTGAGATCCTGGAGCCTGCGCGGCGGTGTCTTGTTGTAGAACGTGGATAACCCTGTAGTCATTTGAGGCCTTTGAATGAGAGCGGCTGGCAAATAGTCGAAGGCAACGAATATAAGGAGGAGGGGAACAGGGGGAGATATACATATATATATGCCGCGGGTCGTTTGGTATCCGGTTGTTAACGCAGCATGGACGTCCAGGCGCAGTACCGGCGGGGCGGGAGAACGCCGTCCGAGGCGACAAGACGGGCGTTTTCCGACAAAAATACTGGGACTTTGTCCCGCGCGCCGATTGGCGTAAACTGCGCCCAAGCCTGCGAGGAGTTTTTATGACCGCTATTACCATTACCGACGCCGCCCATGATTACCTGGCCGATCTGCTCTCCAAGCAGAACACCCCGGGCATCGGCATTCGCGTTTTCATCACCCAGCCTGGTACCCAGTACGCCGAAACCTGCATTGCCTACTGCAAACCGGGTGAAGAGAAGCCTGAAGATACGGCGCTGGGGCTGAAAAGCTTCACCGCGTACATCGACTCGTTCAGCGAAGCGTTTCTTGACGACGCCGTTGTCGACTATGCCACCGACCGCATGGGCGGCCAGCTGACCATCAAGGCACCGAATGCCAAAGTGCCGATGGTCAACGCCGACAGCCCGGTCAACGAGCGCATCAACTATTACCTGCAAACCGAGATCAACCCGGGGCTGGCCAGCCACGGCGGTCAGGTCAGCCTGATCGATGTGGTCGAGGACGGCATCGCTGTGTTGCAGTTTGGTGGTGGTTGCCAGGGCTGCGGCCAGGCTGACGTAACCTTGAAGGAAGGCATCGAGCGCACATTGCTCGAGCGCATTCCGGAGCTCAAGGGCGTTCGCGACGTGACCGACCACACGCAGAAAGAAAACGCTTACTACTAAGGCGTTCGCTGCGAATATGAAAAACGGCGCCCCGTGAGCGCCGTTTTTTTATGGGCAACTTTTGCCGCCCGATTCGCGAGCAGGCTCGCTCCCACAATGAAACGCAATCACCTGTGGGAGCCTGCTCGCGAAGGCGTCTTCAAGGGCGATAAAGATGCGCATGCCCGGCGCGATACAACGAAGACTCGCTGAACACCTCGCTGCCCAGCACCCGTCCGACCAGAATCAGCGCCGTGCGCCGAAACCCTTTGGCCTCGACCTTTGCGGCAATGTCCGCCAATGTTCCCACCACCCAATCCTGATCCGGCCACGTTGCCCGGTGAATCACCGCAATCGGACAATCCGCACCGTAATGCGGCAACAATTCAACCAGTATCTTTTGCAGATGATTGACCCCCAGATGAATCGCCATGGTCGCGCCATGTTGCGCCAGACTGGCCAGTTCCTCGCCGGCCGGCATGGCGGTCTTGTCGGCGTAACGGGTCAGGATCACGCTTTGCGAAATGTCCGGCAGGGTCAGCTCGGCACCCAGCAGCGCTGCGCATGCCGCTGTGGCCGTGACGCCCGGAACGATTTCGAAAGGAATGTCCAGCTCACGCAAATAGCGAATCTGCTCGCCAATCGCGCCATACAGACTTGGATCACCGGAATGCACGCGGGCGACATCCTGGCCTTTGGTATGGGCAGCCTTGATCAGATCGATGATCTGTTCCAAGTGCAGTTCAGCGCTGTTGAACACGATTTCGGCCTGGTGACCTTCCAGCACCGCTGCGGGTACCAGCGAACCGGCATAAATGATCACCGGGCAGCTGCGAATCAGCCGTTGGCCTTTGACGGTGATGAGTTCCGGATCGCCTGGGCCAGCGCCGATGAAGTAAACGGTCATCGTTGAATCCTTGTGAAGAGGCGCAGCCCCACTGCAGATGAAGCGTGCTCATGATCGATGGCGGGGATTATCGAGGTTTATGCAGCGCCGGCCAATGCCAGTGTGGCCTGCGCATATTTCTGCCGCGGAATCATTAGCTTCGCCGGCGCCTGAATCAGTAGCTCGGCCAGCGCCAGCGCGGCGCTTTCCGCCACGCCGTAGCAACCGGTGCGCTCAAAGGCGATCTGCGATTGATGGCTGAGGCGCTGCTGGAAGGGCGCCAGCTCTGCACTGTTGAAATACTGCAGGGGCAGGTTCAATTGTCTGGCCAGTTCCAGCAACCCCGGTTCGTCGCGCTTGAGGTCGATACTCGCCAAAGCCTTGACTGCTCGCAGTTCGATGCGGTGTGCCTGCAACGCCTGATCGAGTAGTGCACGCAGCGTACTGGCCGGGCAGCCACGCTGGCAGCCGAAGCCGACCACGAAGGTCGGCGCTGCGCGGTCATCGGTCATGCCTGATATTGCTCTGCGCTTTTGCGGCGGAACAACCACGCACTGATCAGGCCAAGAGCCAGCCAGAACGCGACGTTGGTCAGCTGCGAAGCGATTTTGAACTGGGTTTCCAGTGCCTCTGGGGCAAGCATGGAATGCACCTGCGGTTGCGGCGCGCCGATCACGTGCGGTACCGCAAGAATCGCGACACCGAGAAGCTTCATCAACCAGTGGCGGCTGAAGGCAATCAGTGCCAGGCCAACCGCGGTCGAAGCGGCGGTGCCGATCCACCAGATCTGCCGCGATGCCAGATCGGCAGCCGCAGTGCCCGGCAATTCAGGTGGCAGGCCCAAGGTCGGCGCGAGAACGAACGTCGCGTAACCGGCCAGGCCCCAGAACAGCCCTTGCGAGGTTTTGGTTGGCGCGCGCAGGGTATACAGGCCGGCGAGCATCAGGGCGAAACCCACCGCCACCACCAGATTACCGCCAGTGGTCGAGGCCACACGCTGCCAGCCATCTTCCGGCTCCCAGGCTTCGCCATCATGGCTGTGCGCCGCGGTGCCGGCAGCGTGTTCGTGAACTTCGGCGACCGGTTCGGATTTCTCGAAGGTTTCGGCCTGCAGAATCAGTGGCGATACCCAGAAACTCTGCAGCAGGGTCAGGAGCAGGGCGGCCAGCAAGCCGGTGAACCCTGCGGTTTGCGCGATACGCTTGATCATCTCGGCAGGCCTCAGTGGCACGGGAATGCGGCGCTGTGGCGGGTATCGTGGGCGGCGTTGTGCACCGCTTCGATGTGCGAGAAACCGGCGAACCAGACCA